>CANQRR010000002.1 GCA_947626285.1 uncultured Lachnospiraceae bacterium | reverse complement strand
CGTGACAGCGTTGATCTTTGCATTGAATTTTCCTGATTTTGCAGTAAACGGCATTTCTCTTTTACCTCCTCGTGATTATATACCGATGCAGCTGCCTGGGGTGACAGGCTGCAAAGGTAAAGTTATATTTTTCGGGTAGTGGATACCCGGTACCGCACTTAAAAAATTGAAAGAATTCATAACATTCTCATAGGAATTGCCATAAAATGGCAATTCCTTAAATGATTTACCTAGTTGAATCATTTTAGACTCGAGAAAATGCTGCGCATTTTCTCTCGTTAAAGAATCTCTGCTGTGCTCACGGGGATTTCCCGCAAGCGGGAATCCCCCGTTTCACACATCAAACGGGGCTCACGCTGTTCGCCCCTCAAAAGCAGCAACGCTGCTTTTGGATTCTTTACATCATCGGCTCCATGGACAGCGCCGGATGGCCCTTCTCCTCAAGGAATGCCAGCAGGGTCTCGGGATCTTCCGCAACGGTCTCGTCACCGATCATATCCGTGAAGTTGTCGATTCCGTAGAGCTCCTTCGCCGTGGCGTTCAGTCTGTCGGCAACCTGCTCTTTCAGATCCTTCGGCATCCACACGATACGCTCGATTCCGCCCTCAGCCTTCATGAACTTCTTGGAAGCGATAAAGTGCTTGCCGTGACCCATGAAGCCCGGCGTCTGCACGCCGCCGCCCGTCATGGAAGCCAGCTCCGGGAAGGTCATGCCGATCGGGGTCATGCCCGCGTACTCACGGTTCGCGATACATACGCCGTTCGACAGCGGTTCGATACCGCAGATGCACTCGAAGCATCCGCAGGAGGTCATCGGCTTCTCGATGATGGAATACAGGGATACATCCTCCAGCGCGCCCTGGGAGAACTTGCGGACTGCCTCGTTGACATCCTCGTACTCACCGATGCGCTCGTCGATCGGGCGCTCCTTCGTGATCACCTGACACGGTCCCTGCGGATCCAGCTCGTTGGTCGCCTTCGCGTCCAGCCACGAAACGGCGCCGCAAAGTCCAAGTCTCTCCGGCGTGACCACACAGACGTGGCTCGGGGAGAATGCCTGGCACATGATGCAGCTGTAGTATACGTCCACGCTCTCGTCCGTCAGCGTGTTCAGACGCTCGTCACGCTTGTCAAACGTCGGAATCGCAAGCTCATGGCGAAGCTTCGTGCACTGCTCAGCCTCGGTGTAGATCGTCACCTGGCACTTGTCAACGACCGCCGCGAACTCGCTCTTCACTCTCGCGTAGAGCACTTCGCCGAGATGCTTCAGGCCGAAGCCTGCGTTAAATGTATCCTTGCTCACACGGACACGGATCATGTCTCTCTGTCCGGTGTGCATCATACCCTCTACACAGTTCAGGTAGGAGTGGAACTTACGCTCGATAACCGGCTCGAAATCGGACTGCATGTTCTTGCCCGCCACTTCTACGATGTAAGCGATGCTCTGCTTGCTTCCCTCCGGGAAGTCCTTGATGTCCGGTCCGATGACCTCGATCTTGTGATCCTCGACCTCGTTCGCTTCCTTCGTCTGCACCAGCTCGAAGCAGTCCACGCGGGAGCCGTCGAACTCGATCTGCATATCGCCGCGGCGGATAATCTCGCCCTCGAACGCGGACGCGAATGCTACCGGGATATCGATCTTCGTGATCTTAATCTTGATGTCGCGCGCCTCGAGGGACGTCGCGTTCCACTTGTCCACATCCGGCTGCACGATCAGGCTCTTCGGAACGGTGAACGGATAATCGTTCGTGATCGCCGGGAAGCCCATCGCGATCGCGCCTGCGCCGCAGGCAAGCGTCACATTGTCAAGCGGAGCGAACGCGTTGACGAACGCGAACACACGCTTCATCGTATACTCGTTCAGGCCCTTGGCATCGCCCGGCGTGATGTTGCCGAAGATCAGTGCCGCGCGGACCGCTACGGAAATGACATGCGCAACGCTTAAGATGTCGTCGCCCAGCGGAAGAATACGCACGCCCGGACCTGTCTTGACGCCCTTCTCGACGCACTGGTCGATGATGCCGCCGATCATGGCGACCAGCATGCCCTGTCCCTGATAGCTCTTGACAAGGGCAACGCCCTGCTCAGCCGTCGGAGCCGGCCCGATGATAACCGCTACGCCCGGGATATCGCCGGTAACAAGCGGAACGCCCTGCTCACGCACGTAAGCGTCGCTCAAATGGCCCGTGTACGGAGCCTCGTACGGCGTCGCGCCGTCGATGTACTTCAGAACTTCATAAAACTCTGCGCACAGCAGGGTCGCCCAGCCGGACTGGAACCCGTCATGCAGTCTCTGGTTTCTCGTCATCATGGACTTCACAACACCGAGCGCTTCCTTCAGTTCGCCGAGATTGCCGACCTTGTTGCCGGTCATGCCGTAGTAGCTCGGAAGGCTGTAAGCCGTATCCGGGAAAGCAATTGCCTTGTCGGCGCCGTACTTCTCAACCGCCTCGTTGACCGCTTTCTCTACGCGCTCATACACTGTGTCATTGCCGTTAAATATAAGATCTAATAATCTCACTTTCTCTACCTCCACTTTTTTAGTTATCTTTTAGATCGCTATTACATTTCTCTTCTTCTCGATGTCCGCAATGATCGCGTCGCCGAGCTCCTCAAGGTCCGCGGATACGGTGTGCTTCGCCTCCGCGCCATCCTTCAGACCGCTTGCCGCGATCACGTCCTCGAGAGAACCCTCATAAGGCATGATGCCGATGAATGTGTCTACGCCGAGTCCCACGAACGTGTTCCCAAGCTCGACCGCCTGCGCCGATACGCCCGCCGCGTCGCAGCCGACCACCGGAAGCTGCGGCACCGTAAGCCCGGAATCCGCGGAGAGCGCCTGCGCGATCGTCACAACGTTTCCGATGTTCTCCAGTCCGCCCAGCGGCAGTACCGGCGGAATCTCGGCCAGCTCACAGACTCTCTTCAGCCCGTCGCCGCAGAGCTCCTTCGCCTCCGGATTCAGAAGACCCGCGTTCTGCGCAACCGTGACCGGATACCCAATCGCAAGGATCACGAGGTCGCTCGCGATCAGCTTCTTCATCAGCGCCACATACGCTTCCGTATCCCTAACTTCCGAGCCCTCTCCGCCGAGCATCACGACCGCCCCGCGCAGGACGCCGGAGACCACGCACGCCAGCAGCGGCTTCGTCGTACCGGTTGCATCCACCTGAGAATTGCACACTCCGTCGAGTGCCTGGATGATATCACCCACCTCAAGTTTCGGTAATGCTGAATCACTCATTTCTATCGCCTCACTTTTTTAAATTTATCTCGTAAACCGGACTCATTCCTCCGATTTGTCGAACCTGCTCAGTTCCTTCGCAGCTTCACTGCAAAAATGTATGGATGCTTCGGTCTGTGCTGCAAAGTTATTCATCGATCAGTTTTTTGATGCTTCTGATTTCATCGACTGTTGTCTTGCTGAAATCGTAGGGTGAGGAACCGTTTCGATCCGCGTCAATGACCTCCGGATTGTAATGAACAAATCCGAGCAGGTCTTCCGGCGGAATCTTCGCGCGAATGAATGCTTCATCCTTCTCATCCCGAACCTTGTTGGCCACTACACGCACCTGCTTCACCCCAAGGCCGGAGGCCAGACGCTTTACATTCTGGTACGTCTGGATGCTCCGCGCGCCCGGTTCGATCACCACAACAAACTGATCCATGCCCTCTGTCGTGCCGCGCCCCAGATGCTCCAATCCCGCCTCCATGTCGAGGATCACAACGTCCTCGCGGTGGAGCACCAGATTGTTGATGATGCGCTTGAGCATCACATGCTCCGGGCAGACACAGCCGCTTCCGGCCGTGTCGACCGTGCCAAGCACTAAGAGCCGCACCCCGTTGCATACCTTTCCATATTTGTCCGGGATATCGCTCACCTTCGGGTTGATCCGGTAAAATTGGTTGTCGGCGTTCGCACCGGTGCGCTCCTCGATCAGTTTGCGCATCTTCGTGATCGGGACGATCTGCTCCAGCTCCTCCTCGGAAAAACCGAGCGCCAGGCCCAGATTCGCGTCCGGGTCCACGTCGGCGGCCAGGACAGGTCTTCCCTCCTCCGCGTACAGCCTTGCAAGAGTCGCGGCGAACGTGGTTTTACCCACGCCGCCCTTTCCGGTAACAGCAATCTTCATTCTTACGTCACCTCAGTACAATATATCTTAGATTCCTAAATGATCTCTCTTCTCCTCGATGCGCTCGATCATCTTGTCGACGAGCTTGTCGATGTCGGTCTCGATCGTGTAAGCAGCCTCGACCCAGTCTCTTACGCCGTTGGTCAACAGGTCGTAGACCTTGTCGGAACCGCTGATGTACGGATCAACACCGAGGAAGGTGTCGATACCGGTCGCCACGACGTAGTTGCCGATGGAGACAGCCTTCTCGGACATCCACTCCGGAGCGCAGCCGACTACCGGGAGCTCGGAGATCTTCCAGCCGGAATCCTTCGCCAGCTCAGCGACGAGGATCATCATACGGCTGATGTCCACGCAGGAACCCATGTGCAGCACCGGCGGGATGTCCGCCAGTTCACAGACTCTCTTGAGGCCGTCGCCGCAGAGGTCCTTCGCCCTCTTGTCCATCAATCCTGCCTTCGCCGCAGCCTGCGCCGCGCAACCGGAAGCCACGATGATGATATCGTTCGCGATCAGCTTCTTCATCAACTCGATGTGCGCGGTATCCGGGCGGATCTTCGGGTTGTTGCAGCCAACCATAGCCACCGCGCCGCGGATAACACCGGACTTCACGCACTCGATGAGCGGTTTCGTCGTGCCGGTCTCGTCCACCTGGGAGTTCGTGACCGTGTCGAGCGTCTTGACGATCGCCTCGAAGGAATAACCGACCGTAGCCTTCTGCTTCATATCCGGGATATGTACGAGCTCCGGCTTTCTGTTCTTGAAGTTCTCAATCGCAAGCTTAACGATCGCCTTCGCGTTCTCACCGGCGGTCTCCGGCTCGAAACGGATGTAATCGGACTCCGGCATCTGAGCGATCTCGGAGGTCGTCACGAACTTCGTGTGGAAGCACTTCGCCAGAGGCCCAAGTGCCGGGAAGATACACTGCACGTCCACGACGATCGCCTCGCAGGCGCCGGTCAGGATCACGTTCTCCTGCTGCAGGAAATTGCCCGCCATCGGGATACCGCGACGCATTGCCACCTCATTCGAGGTACAGCACACACCCGATACGGTGATACCCTTCGCGCCCTGCTCCTTCGCGTACGCGATCATCTCCGGGCTGTCCGCGTACTCGCAGATCATCTCGGAAAGTGCCGGATCGTGGCCATGTACGACGATGTTGACGTTCTCAGCGTTCATGACGCCTAAGTTCGCCTCGGTGTCGATCGGCTTCGGAGTACCGAACAGAACGTCGGAGAACTCCGTGCCTGCCATAGATCCGCCCCATCCATCGGAAAGTCCGGAACGGAAGGACTGACGGATCAGGGCCTCCGGCTTGGAGGAACAGCCCATATGCGTCATATGTAAGGAACAGGAAACCTCACGGTCGATGGCGCGCGGAGCGATCTCCTCTCTCTCCCAGATCTCCTGCGTGTGCTTCGGAGCTCTCTTCAGGAAATTCTGATAGCCGAACACCTTGCCGTACTCGCTGAGGCCCATGTATGCAACCTCATGCGCCAGATCGTAGATGTCCTTGCCCTCGGTCTCCACGCCCCACTCCTTCGCGATGCGGATCAGCTTCTCAGGATCTTTCACCTTGTAATTGCCGTCCGGAGCCGCGCAGTACAGCGTGTGGCAGATCGAACGTCCGTGATCGGAGTGCGTCGCGGAACCGCCCGCCGTGAATTTCAGATAGTTACGTGCTACGATGCCGTGCGCGTCGCAGCCGCAGATGCCTCTCGGAGCCTTCGGCGTGATACGGCACGGACCCATCGAACAGATACGGCAGCAGATACCCTGCTCGCCGAACTTACAGTGCGGAGTCTGGTTCTTTACACGGAACTGCCACGCGTCCGCGCCCACCTTAGCGCCAGTCTCCAGAAGTCGGTTTGTACCGGCTTCAAACTCTTCTACTGTCGTCAACTTAAAATCTCCCATTAGTAACCTCCTTGTGCTTTATTTTGTAATGGGTATTACTTTTTTATTTCATGCCCGCAGTCAGAATCACCGCGGGATAAATAACAATTAAAATGACAGTTTGGCGATGATCTCGTCCATCGCCCTGCGCACCGGAGAGTCCTCCGGCAGGCTGACCGTCGGCTTGCCGTCGCAGTCGTACTCGTAGACCTGCTCGTCGTGCGGAACAACGCCTAAGAGCGTCAGCCCCTGCTTCTCGATCTCCTCCATCGTGCCCTCGTTGAGCTTGCCGCCCGGCGCCCGGTTCACGATCAGTCCCATCGTCTTAGGCGTCATATTGCACTCGCGCGTCAGCTCAGCGATCCTTCCCGCGGCCTGTACGCCCCTTCTGGAGCAGTCGCTCACGAGGATGATCGTGTCCACCTTCGGCAGGATGCCCCTGCTGATGTGCTCCATGCCGGCTTCGTTGTCCACCAGCATATATTTATAATTCGGCAACAGCCTCTGCAGTTGTGCCTGGAGCAGGCCATTCACATAGCAGTAACAGCCTTTCCCCTGCGTGCGCCCCATCACGAGCAGATCAAAATCGTCGTCCTCGATCAGGCAGCGCTGGAACATAACCTCCGCGAAATCTGCCTTCGACATCCCGGCAGGAATCTTTTTCTCCTCCTGCACCCGATGCTCGTCCTGCGCGATCTCCTCGCGGACATCGCCGAGGGTCATCTCCACATCCACGCCGAGCACCTCGTTCAAGTTCGAGTTTGCGTCGGCGTCCACCGCCAGGATCGGCGTCTTGCCCATCCTGCACATAGCTTGAATCAACATGCCGGAAAGCGTCGTCTTTCCAACTCCGCCCTTCCCGGCAACCGCAATCACATGCGACATTGTTTGCCTCCTGAAATACCGTTATGATTTTTGCCTCCAAACAGCAGACGTATCAGTCGCCGTCGGAAACTATTTTTCTGCCCGGATCTCAATCGTCCGCGCAGTCGATCTTCACGACTCCGCCCGTCAGATCCGCCATCGCGAGCGTCCCCTCAATGGTCTTCTGCTCGCCCATCACATCCGTGAGTGTGATCTGATCGCCGTGTACCTCGACCTTACTGACATACTCGAGAATGATGCTGTCCGGAACATTTGTCCGATACGCCGTTGCAAGGCACATATTGTCCACCTCCAAAATATCCTGTTTCTATTATTTCTACTACTTTCAACGTTCAAAGTTTCAGTGCGCATCAAACCGGAGTCCCGCTCGTCCTGCATTTCTCCGGTTGCCCGTTCACTGACGCTGATTATGAGTTCTCCTTCACCATGGAAAGCGCGAGGCTCAGATAGAGATTCCCCTTCTGGAACTCGTCGACTGCCTTCTTGATCTGCTCCGCCGCAGCGGCCTTTCCCTCCGCCTGCAGCTTCCCGGCCACCTGGTCGAGTTCCGCCGCGTGGTGCTCGTTGTGCTTGAGCATATAGTCGAGCAGCGCCGTCATCTTATCGCCGGATACTTCCTTGCCGTGCGCGTGCGCATGTCCCTCATGGTCATGCCCTGCCTGTCCGCAGCCGCCGCAGTGCGCATGTTCATGCTCGTGCGAATGCGGGCAGGGATTGCCGTTTTCATCCTGAATCAAATGCATATCTGATCTCCTTTTGCACAATATGTTTGTTATTTTTTTCACATTCCAAAATGCTTTTTCACATTTGGGTGCATTATAACACATTTCGGGATACGCTACAAGAACAGTGTTGTATTTTTTTCGAAACTTTTCATTCTTAACAAAACATGAGCGCAAAAAACCGGGACAGCCAAATCAGCGGTCCCGGTTCTCTCTTTTGAATGAATTGTTATTTCGATATATTGCTATTTTACTTCCAGAATACGCCTGTCGGACTTCTCCCCGCAGGTTCAAGTCTCTCAGCAGCTTTCACTGGCTGCTGCCTCAATGGTTCTCAATCCACTCCCTGGCTTCTTTCAGCCATTTCTCTGATTTGCCTCCTCCGGCAGCCTGCTCAAGGGCATTGTCGTCTAACTCACACTGCTGCCCCCGCTCCAGTTTTTCGCTTTCCTTGATTTCTATGATTTCTTTGTTTTCATCCTTCATGAATCTATTCCTCCTTCAATAAGTTTATACATAGAGGATCAACACAAACTCTCTATACATATTTAAGCTTGAAATGCGAATTCTGTCAATGCGTTTTCACGAAACGTCCTGGACAAAACACGAATGGGGCAGAAAAAGAACCGACGCCCTGCTGCGGCAGGGACACGCAAAGAGCAGGTTTACCACGGGATCAGCGAATTCTCCAGTTTGTTGTCCCGCAGCATCAGCTCTGACACCGCCTGCTCCGGGTCTTTTCCCTCAAACAGCACCTTGTTTACCTGCTCAATAATCGGAAGCTCCGAATCGTATTTCTCCGCGAGGCGCATCGCCGCGCGCGCCGAATAGACGCCTTCCACGACCATATTTACTTCCTTCATCGCCTCTTCCATCGTGTAACCCTTGCCCATCAGGATACCGGCGCGGCGATTTCGGCTGTGCATGCTCGCGCAGGTCACGATCAGATCTCCGATCCCGGTCAGCCCGGAAAAGGTTTCAAGCTTACCGCCCATCTTCATGCCGAGCCGCCCGATCTCCGCCATCCCACGCGTGATCAGCGCGGCCTTCGCGTTGTCGCCGTAACCCATGCCGTCCGCGATACCGGCCGCCAGAGCGATCACGTTCTTCAGCGCGCCGCCGAGCTCGATCCCGAGCATGTCCGAGCTGATATACACGCGAAAGCAATGGCTCATAAACAGCTTCTGCAGCATGCGCGCCGTCTCCTCGGATTTCGCCCCGATCACGCAGGTGGTCGGAAGTCCCCGCGCCACTTCCTCCGCGTGGCTCGGGCCGGAGAGCACCGCCGCGTCCGCCTGCGGAATCTCCTCCTCCACGATGTCCGTCATAGTATCCAGCGTATCCTCCTCGATTCCCTTCGAGGCGCAAACGACCACTGTCTCCTCTTCAGCAAAAGGGCGCATTTTCCTTGCCGTCTCGCGGATGCAGTTGGACGGGACCACAAGAACCAGCACCGATTTCCCGCGCACCGCACTCTCCATATCCGATGTAACAGTTATTCCATCCGGAAGCATTACCCCGGGCAGCTTCGACGCGAGCTGCCTCGTCGAACGAATTTCTTCCGCCTCATCCTCCCGGTACGACCAGAGAGTCACCTGGTTTCCGTTTTCATGTAGCAGGATCGCGAGGGCCGTGCCCCAGCTTCCCGCACCGATCACAGCTATGTCCGCCATATTCCTTCCTCCTGAACCATCTGGTAAACGTTCTCCGTGTTTAGGTAAACAGGAACCGCAGGGATTTCCGGGGCTTTTCCGGCACAAACCGAAGAAAGAAAACCTTTCATTTCCCAATGTGTATCTACGGTTTTGCCGGGAAAGTTCCCAGGAAGGGTACCGTGCGGTTCCGTCTGGTGTTTACGAAACACGAATTTATTTCTTTGAGAGGTACGTTTTCCGCTCCTCCCCGTGCAGCAGCCGCCGGATATTCTCCCGGTGCATCCAGAACGCCAGGAGCATCAGCGCGACGCCAACCGCGTACATCTCGTTCAGGTGCGCCTGCGTCATGCCGAACATCCCGCGCTGTCCGAACACGATCATTTCGATCACGAAGCCGACATAAACCAGCAGCGAACCGAGCGACACATAGTGCGTCAGGAAAAGCGCCGCGCAGAACGTGACGAGCGCGAGCAGCGTCAGCGTCCAGTTAGTCGCCAGGATCAACCCGGCCGTCGCCGCGATCCCCTTGCCGCCGTGGAACTTCAGATAAAACGGAAAATTGTGTCCGAGGATCACTCCCGCCGCCGTGTACAGGCTTAAGAGCGGCAGCATGTCCCCGTATTGCTCCCGAAACAAAAAACGCGCGAGCAGCACCGCAAACACACACTTGAACGCGTCGCCCAAAAGCGTGACCGCGCCGGCCGCCCTGCCGAGCGTGCGCAGCGTGTTCGTCGTGCCGGCGTTTCCGCTCCCGTACTCGCGGATATCGATCCCGTGAAGCCTGCCGTAAATATACCCCGTCTGAAATAAACCGAACACATATCCGATCGCCAGACAAACCAGACGCACCATCGCTATTTCTCCTTGTCCTTTCTCTCCCTGATGATAAACTTCAGCGCGGTTCCCTTGAAGCCGAACGTGTCCCTGATCTTGTTCTCCAGATATCTCGTATACGAAAAATGCATCAGCTGCTTGTCGTTGACAAACACCACAAAGGTCGGCGGCTTCACCGCGACCTGCGTGATATAGTAGAGCTTCAGGCGCTTGCCCTTGTCTGAGGGCGGCTGCTGCAGGGCGACGGCTTCCGCCATGATCTCGTTGAGCACGCCGGTCGCCACGCGCATATTCTGGTTCGCGATCACCATATCGATCGTCTCAAAGAGCTTCGGCAGGCGCTGTCCCGTCTCCGCAGAGATAAACAGGATCTCCGCGTAAGGCATATAGGAAAGCACATTGCGGATGTCGTCCCGGTATTTGTAGATCGTCTTGTCGTCCTTCTCGATCGCGTCCCACTTGTTCACCGCGATGACGATGCCCTTGCCCCTGTCGTGGGCGATCCCGGCGATCTTCGCGTCCTGCTCCGTCACGCCCTCGGTCGCGTCGATCAGGATCACGACCACGTCCGCGCGCTCCACCGCCGTCACCGTACGGATGATGCTGTAGCGCTCCAGCTCTTCCTTTATCTTGCTCTTCCTGCGCAGGCCGGCGGTGTCGATAAACACATACTCTTTTCCGTCCCAATTCACCGCAGTGTCCACGGCGTCGCGCGTCGTGCCAGCGATCTCCGAGACAATCAGCCGCTTCTCGCCCAGCAGCTTGTTGATCAGGGAAGATTTCCCGACATTCGGCTTCCCGACGATCGCGATCCTGGGGCGTTCGTCCTCCGCCTCATCCAACGCGTCCGTGTCAAAATAGGCGACCACCCTGTCCAGCATGTCCCCGACTCCCAGCTTGTTGCTGGCGCAGATCGGGTGCGGATCGCCAATGCCGAGATTGTAAAACTCATAGACGTCCGCCATGTCGCGGTTGAAATCGTCCACCTTGTTCACTACGAGCACTACTGGCTTTCTGGAACGCCGCAGCATATCCGCCACCTTCGCGTCCGAGTCCACCAAGCCCTGCTTATTATCCACCATAAAGAGAATCACATCGGCGGTGTCGATCGCGATCTGCGCCTGGTCACGCATCTGCGCAAGGATCACATCGCTGCTGTCCGGCTCAATTCCCCCGGTGTCGATCAGTGTAAAATTGATGTTCAGCCACTCCACATCGGCGTAGATCCTGTCTCTCGTCACGCCCGGCGTGTCCTTCACGATCGCGATATTGGATCCCGCGAGCGCGTTGAACAGGGTCGACTTTCCGACATTCGGGCGTCCTACGATCGCTACGATCGGTTTGCTCATCTGCGTCCTCCTATTCTGTATCTGTCCCGGTTTTCAGCGACCTGTCTGCCTCTTTCCTCTCAGACAGAAACTCATACGACGTACTCAAAAACTCCGTATCCTGTATCTGCGGCGCCTCTTTTCAACCGCCTTCGCATCCCGCCACTGCCGCGACGAGATCTTGTCCGCTTGATTTTACAATACGCACTTTTATTTGTAAAGCCTTTTCCAGCTCCTCCACCGTCACATCGTCCAGGAACACCCGCTCCCCGCTGCGCAGCATATTTACCGGCAGCAAAAGCTCCGTCCCGAGCGTCTGTCCTTTCAGCTGCTCCAGCAGATCCGTCCCTGTGATCAGTCCGGACACCGTGATCAGTTCCCCGAAAAAGTGATTGGTGATCTCATGCACATGAACCGTCAGACCCGGACGTCTGCGCGTGATCTCCCCGCACAGATCCCGGATCAGCGGCGCCGCCAGCCGGCCCGTCGCGATGGAGATCTCCCGGTATTCCAAGCGATCATCCGACGCGTTTGCAACCGTCCTCCCGCGGCCTGCCCCCTTCCTGTCCGGCAGTGGGTCTGTCCGTCCGCCTGCGTCCGCCTCAGCGTCGATCTGTGCGAGCGCCTCCATCGTCTCCTCATAGAGCAGCCGCATCATGCCGACGCCGTTCTCCAGCTGCAGGTAGCCGTCGTAGCGCTCCTCCTCCGGGAACTCCCTTCCGGCCAGAATGTACCATTCATCTGACGCGTGTACAAAGTGAAGCCCGTACTTCGGATACAGCTTCTTCTGCCAGGCTTCGATCGCGTCGATCACTTTCTCTGCATCCTGCGCCGCAAAAGGCTCCAGCGGGTACAGTCCGTCGCGAAACTTCGTCAGCCCGACCGGCACGACGGAGACGCTCTTCAGGCTCGGCAGATACTCCGTGAGCTTTTGGATCGAATATTCGAGCTCATCGCCGTCGTTGAGGCCCCTGCAGAGCACGATCTGCCCGTTCATCTCAATGCCCGCGCGCGAAAGCGCCTCGACTTTCGGGAGAAGGTCGCCGGCAAAACGATTGTTCAGCATCCTGCAGCGGAGCTGCGGATTCATCGTGTGGAAGGAGATATTGATCGGCTCGAGATGATAACGGATGATGCGCTCAATGTCGTGGTCGCTCATGTTCGTCAGCGTCACGTAATTTCCCTGCAAAAAAGACAGCCGCGAGTCGTCGTCCTTGAAATACAGCGTGTCCCGCATCCCCTTCGGCATCTGGTCGATAAAGCAGAAGATGCATTTGTTCCGGCAGGAGCGGTACTCGTCCATCAGGGAATTCTCAAACTCGATCCCCAGATCCTCCTCAAACTCCTTTTCAATCTCCAGCTCCCACTCCTCGCCGTCCGGCTTGCGCACCAGAACGGTCAGCTCTTCCTCATTCGTCAGATAATGATAGTCGAACACATCCTCTACCGGCTGTCCGTTCACCTCCAGCAGAACATCCCCCGCCTCCAGCTCAAGCTCCTGCGCGATGCTTCCTGGAAGTATTCTTTTGATCTTGTGTTCTGTCTGTCTCACGCCCATCGTCCGCTCCATTTCGCCGTCCCGAATCATTATTTTTATCATACTATTTCTTCCCCGAAAATGCAAGCTGCAGGAGCGTTTGTCTTGACTGGACAAATGGGAAATGCTATATTAATTCTGCATACAGGCCGTCGCCTTTGCGCGCATACATCAGGAGAAAACAGGAGGCTTTCTATGTCTGAGTACGAGAATATGGAACACATCTTACCGGTAGGCACATTGAAGATCGCAGCGTTGGAGGGATGCCGGGAATTCGGACAGGCCGTGGACCGTCAGCTCGTCAGTTCCAGGCGCGAAGCTGTCGCGGACAACGCTTATCTCGCCTCACTGCCGGGTTATATGGAAGACAGTTATCTGCTGGACTGCAGCTGTCCGCGCTTCGGCACCGGCGAAGGAAAAGGCCAGATCAACTCCTCCGTGCGCGGAGCGGATCTGTATATTCTGGTCGACGTGTGCAATTACAGCCTGACTTACACGGTCTGCGGACACGAGAACCACATGTCTCCGGACAACCACTATCAGGATCTCAAGCGCATCATCTCCGCCGCCACAGGCAAGGCCAAGCGGATCAACGTCGTCATGCCGTTTCTCTACGAGGGGCGCCAGCACAAGCGCGCCAAACGGGAATCGCTCGACTGCTCGCTCGCGCTGCAGGAGCTGACCGACATGGGCGTATCTAACATCATCACCTTCGACGCGCACGATCCGCGCGTACAGAACGCGATCCCGCTGAAAGGCTTCGACAGCTTCATGCCGACCTACCAGTTTCTCAAGGCGCTTTTGGACAATGTAGAGGATTTTCAGCTGGACAACGACCATCTGATGATCATCAGCCCGGACGAGGGCGCGATGGGGCGTGCCGTCTATTTTTCCAGTATTCTCGGCATCGATATGGGAATGTTCTACAAGAGGCGGGATTATTCGACTGTCATCAACGGAAAGAACCCGATCGTCGCGCACGAGTTCCTCGGTGATTCCGTGGAGGGCAAGGACGTCATCGTCATCGACGACATGATCTCCTCGGGGGAGAGCATGCTCGACGTGGCGCGCCAGGTCAAGGAGCGCGGCGCGAAGCGCGTCTTTGTCTGCACGACCTTTGGATTGTTTACCGATGGATTTGACAAATTCGATGAATATTACGAAAAGGGATATATCACGAAAGTCGTCACGACGAACCTGAACTACCGCAACCCGGAGCTTCTGGCAAAGCCGTACTATGCGGAGGCGGATATGACGCGTTTTCTCGCGATCATCATCGAAGCGCTCAACCACGACACGACGCTCGGCAAGATGGAGACGCCGACCGAAAAGATCAACGAGCTGCTCGAGTCGGTGCGGGCACAAAAGGAATAATATCCGTGCGGGATGCCCTGTCCGGTGTTCGGCATTCTTTTCAACAGTTTTCCTGTATCCCCAAAAACGCGGCGAGGTTTCCGCGCTTTCCGTGCGAGGCGCGGTGCGAAAAGAGGATGTCGGGATTGCAGCAGGTACAGACGTCCGTGACCTCGATGTGCTCCGGGAGAATTCCGGCGCGCAACAGATTCTGGCGGCAGGCTTCCCAAAGATCCAGCTGGTACCTGCCGTTTTCTTTTTGGTAGAACAGCCGCGGCCAGAGCTCTTCCGGATAAGCTGCGCGGACCTGTTCGATCACATCCTCGCTAACTTCATAGCAGTCCTGGCAGATAGACGGCCCGATCGCCGTCAGGACTGCATCAGGGCGCGAACCGTACTTTTCCTGCATCGTGCGCGCCGTGACGCCGGCGATATCGCTGACAGTCCCCTTCCATCCTGAGTGGGACAAGCCGATCACCCGGTGTTCGGGGTCCACAAAGTACAGCGGCACACAGTCCGCATAAAAGGTCGCCAGCACAACGCCCGGCTCATCTGTCACCAGCCCGTCCACATCCGTGTAATCGCGCGGGCGCAGATAACCTTTCCCGCAGTCCTCCCCTGTGACCTCCCGGACATGGTTCGTATGCGTCTGGTCCGAGCAGACGATCTTCCGGTCGTCAAAACCGATTGCCGCGGCGATCCTGCGGTAGTTCTCCCGGACACATTCCGGATCGTCTCCGCGCGTGAAGCTTAAGTTCATCGTCGCGAATTCGTTCCGGCTCGATCCGCCGACGCGGCTGCTGAATCCGTGCAAAAAGCCCGGCTGCTCACCGAGCCTCGGAAACGTAAAATACAAAACGCCGTTTCTATAGTTCTCCCGCAATACGGGTTTTCCAGCTTTTCTTACCAGCACTTTTCGCACTCCTTTCCGCGTTCTTTCTCTGTCTCCATCCTCATGGTCCTTCATACATTTTCCATAAAGCGGTCCCACTCGTACTCACAGCTGGAACGCGTCCCGCAACAGCATAGCCTCATCCCCGAGAAATGAGACCACATCGAAACGGCACGGCTGGCCCTCCCGGATATGCTTCTCATAGAGATACCACGACGCCGCGCGCGTGATCCTGCGCTGTTTTCTGGCGTCCACCGAGTCCAGACCGTATCCGCTGTGCCCGTCGGCCCGATATTTCACTTCGACGAACACCAGGTACGTCCCGTCACGCGCGACCAGATCGATCTCCCCGAGCTTACAGCGGTAATTCCGCTCCACGATCCGGTATCCCTGCGCTTCCAGATACCGCGCCGCCTTCTCTTCGTACTGCGCGCCAATCTCATGCTTATTCAAAACGCTTTCCCCATAATTCTCCACTCATTATCACTTCATGCCGGTCGAAACTGACGTTTCTGATCTGCTGTGGCATATTTCACGGCAGTCACACAAAATTCCCGATAAAACTCTTCCTGTGGATCGGCGAGGGCCCGTACTTCTTCAGTGCCTCAATGTGCGCGGCGGAGCCGTAGCCCTTGTGCGCGGCAAAGCCGTACTCCGGCATAATCCTGTCGTAATCCCGCATCAGCCGGTCCCTCGTGACTTTCGCCAGAACGCTTGCCGCTGCGATCGACAGACTCTTCGCGTCCCCTTTGATGATCGGCACCTGGGGCAATGCAATGCCCGGAATACGCACCGCGTCGTTCAGAAGTACCTGCGGCGCGGGATCCAGCGCGCTCACTGCCTGCCGCATCGCCTCGTAGGTCGCCTGCAGAATGTTAATCTCATCGATGCGCGCCGGGGACGCCATGCCGACTCCCCAGGCGACCGCCTTCTCTTTGATCTCGTCAATGAGCGCCTCCCTGCGTTTTTCCGAAAGCTGCTTGGAATCGTTCAGATAGAGGATCTCACAGTCTTCGGGGAGGATGACCGCCCCCGCGACCACCGGACCCGCCAGCGGTCCGCGTCCCGCCTCGTCGATCCCGCAGACCAGGCCGTAATGCGCATACTCTCTCTCGTATCTCCGCATTGCGTCGAGCCTTTTCCGCTCCGCCGCAAGCTTCTCCAGCTTTTTCTGGTATTGCGCGATCAGGCCGGCGACGCCCGCCCGCTCATCGTCCGCGTATTCCGCGAACAACTCCAGCAGTTGCGCATCGCCAGCCTGTGCAAATTCTTTTCTAATTTCGCTGATACTCTTCATATTATTTATTCCTGTCACCTGACAAATCCGATCTCCGAAAATGGCCAGATGCGAAACAGCACCTTGCCGATGATGTTCTCCCGCGTGATGTTTCCGACGCTCGGCTCACGGCTGTCGCTGCTGTTGTTGCGGTTGTCCCCCAGCACAAAATATTCGTCTTCTCCCAGCGTGATCTCGGCGGAGGCGGAGCCCGGATTTCGGATCTCCTCGTTGCCGTAGGACTCCATCAGGACTTTTCCGTTGATATAGATCGCCCCGTCCTGAATCTGAACGGTCTCGCCCGGCAGGCCGATCACGCGTTTAATGTAGAACGTTCCCTCCTGGTACTGGAACGGAAATACAACGATGTCATAGCGTTTCGGATCCGTAAAACGGTAAGAGAGCTTATCGACGATCAGGTTGTCACCGTCCCTGAGCGAAGGGTACATCGATTCGCCGCTCACAACGGTTCTCTCGCCGACAAAATGGACGATCAGAAAACCAACGCCAAAAAACAGCAGAAAGAAAACGATCCACCGCAGGAATTCCCGTATCAGGCTTTTTTTCTTCTTATTCTTTTCCCGGCGCAAACTTTCTCACCACCATATCGCTGATCACCCGTATCGGTGCAAAACTTCCCTTTGTCTTCCCCAGGCGCATTGAAGTTACTGATGCTTCAACACTCCGATGTCAGACAGCGGCCAGATGCGCACCCAGGCCCTGCCCGTGATGTCCTTGCGCTTGATCACTCCCACATGCTCCGCATCCCGGCTGTCCCTGCTGTTGTTGCGGTTGTCTCCCAGCACAAAATATTCGTCTTCCCCCAGCGT
This sequence comes from uncultured Lachnospiraceae bacterium, assembly GCA_947626285.1. GTDB lineage: Bacteria > Bacillota > Clostridia > Lachnospirales > Lachnospiraceae > Choladousia. The sequence goes on along the minus strand of CANQRR010000002.1, from coordinate 120,184 downwards.
GATCGGCTCCGCCGCCGCGCCCGGATTCAGAATGGTCTCTTTTCCGTAGTTCTCTTCCAGGACTTCCCCGTTGATATAAATATTCCCGTCCGCGTCGATCTGCACCGTCTCGCCCGGAAGCCCGATGATCCGCTTGATGTAGTGATCCTTCGGAGAGCCCTTAGGCGGAAATACGATGATGTCAAAACGCTTCGGATCGCCGAAACGATAGGACAGCTTCTCGACGATCAGGTTGTCGCCGTTGTGAAGGGTGTTCTCCATCGACCGCCCGTCGACCACCGTCCTCTGTCCGACGAAGTGAATGATCAGATAAGTCAGCACAACGACGAACGCGATATAAAAGACCCAGCTCATGATCTCCTTCTTGAGGTCCAGCTCCTCCTCGCCTTTCCCTTCGCCTTTCTGATTGCCCTTTTTCTCCTGCATGCCTGCTACACCCCCGCTTTCCTTCTGACTGTTTTGTTCTCCTGCGCGCCAAATGTCCTGCCAAAGATTACCGGATCATTCTCACGGCAATTCCAGCGTAATTCTCCCGAGCTTTCCGCTCCTTAAGTCGTCCACGACCAGGGCCGCCGCCTTCTGGTAATCCGGCTGTCCGCCTTTTTGCAGACACCCTCGGGCGTCTGCGATCTCCCCGAGCAGCTTGGCATCCGTTCCCTCTTCCCGGGTCCCGTACCGCTCCTGCAGCCTGCCCGGATACTGCTCGCGCAAAAACGCGAGGATCCACATCGCCAGCTCTTCCGTCTGCAAAAGTTCGTCTTTGATCGAGCCGATCACCGCCAGCTTTAATCCCACGGACTGATCCTCGAATTTCGGCCAGAGTATCCCCGGCGTATCCAGAAGCTCCACATTTTTGTTCAGGCGGATCCACTGTTTGCCCTTCGTCACGCCCGGCTTGTTTCCGGTCTTTGCGCACGCCTTGCCCGCAAATGTATTGATAAACGTAGACTTTCCCACGTTCGGGATTCCGGCGACCATCGCGCGTACCGGGCGGTTCAGGATCCCACGTCTTCGGTCTCGCTCCGTCTTCTCGCGGCACGCCTCCCGGATCAGCTCCTGAATCTGCTTCATACCGGTGCCGCTCCTGGAATCGACCTCAGCGACATAGCAGCCCTTCTCCCGAAAGTGCTCCGCCCAGATACGGTTCCGGCTCTCATCCGCCAGATCCGCCTTGTTCAGAAGCACCAGCCGCGCCTTATTCTTCCCCAGCTCATCGATGTCCGGATTTCTGCTGGAGTAAGGTACTCTGGCGTCCAGAAGCTCGATCACAAGATCGATCAGCTTTATATCCTCCTGCATCATACGCCGGGCCTTCGTCATATGGCCGGGGTACCACTGATAATTCATGTATTCCCTCTCAGTCCTTCAGAAATCCGCCGTGCCCCTGTGACGAAAACACGAACCAGACCTTTCCTTCAATATACTCCGATCTTACCGGTCCCACATCCGCAAATCTGCTGTCCTCGCTGTTGTTGCGGTTGTCTCCCAGCACAAAATATTCCTTCTCTCCCAGCTTGATCTCGTCCGCTGCGATCCCCGGATTCGTCATCACAGGATAATTCTTCTTCTCCAGATACACGGACCCGTCGATGTAGATCATACCGTCCTTGATCTGTATCGTCTCGCCCGGAAGCCCGATGATACGCTTGATGCTGGAATGTCCGGTCATACTGCCGTTCGGTTTGAAGGAGATCACGTCTCCGCGTTTCGGAGCGCCAAGCTGATAGGCCATCACATTCAGCAGTACGGTATCGCCCCCGGACAGCGTGACATCCATCGACTGCCCGATGTTCTTGCGGGACTGCCCGAAAAAGTAGACTACCACGTAGGCAAAGAGGATCACTACCAAAATCTCAAAGGTCCACAGCAGGATGTTGCGCACCAGTGATTTCTTTTTCTGGGGAATCGAAACCGGCTGGGCAAACTCCATCACGCCCATATCCTGCTGTTTCTGCGCCTTCTTTTTCATATCCCGCTCCTCAAAAATAGAAAAGAGCGTTGCAAAGAATTGTCTTTCGATTCTGCAACGCCCCTACCGATCCTATCCTCCAGCAGCCTCGCAGCAAGTGCTCGTCTCTGGTCAATTCACAAATCATTTTACAAGCTCTTTTACCTTAGCTCTCTTACCCACACGTCCTCTCAGGTAGGTCAGCTTCGCGCGTCTTACCTTACCGCGTCTGACGACCTCCACCTTCTCAACGTTCGGCGAGTGCAGCGGCCATGTCTTCTCCACGCCGACACCGTTCGAATTCTTGCGTACGGTGAAAGTAGCTCTCACGCTGCCGCCCTGCTTCTTGAGTACGATACCCTCGAAGACCTGGACTCTCTCTCTGTTTCCCTCTTTGATCCTGCCGTACACCCGGACGGTGTCTCCGACATTGAACTCCGGTACTTCTGCCTTCAATTGGGCAGCCTCGATGTTTTTGATGATCTCGTTCATTGTGTGCCTCCTTCTATTCTCGGATGTTCTTATCGCCGGCAAATCGTTCTTTTCCCGCAACAGAGGACCATCTCTTTCTCACAACGCGTTTTATTTTAGCATGCTTTTCCCTAAATTGCAAGAAGTTTTGCCAAAAACTTCTGTTCTTCTTCCGTGAGGACCGCAGCCACTGCACCGTCATCGTCCGGCGCTGCGGACACAAGCCGGGGCGTCTTTGTCCTGTCCAGTAGACTCTGCAGATACTTGCGGTCTTTTTTGTCCAACTCCACGCGGGCGAGCAGCTCCGGACGGTTCTTCAGCGTGCGCAGCAGCGACTGATCCCTCCGCCAGCGATCCACGTTTCCGTGATGTCCCGACAACAGCACAGGCGGTACCTGTTTTCCACGCCACTCCTCCGGCCTGCTGTACTGCGGATACTCCAGGAGTCCGTCCTGAAAACTCTCGTACTGTCCGGACTCCTGGTTGCTCAGCACGCCCGGCACCATCCGCGCGATGGCGTCCATCATCACCATCGCCGGGAGCTCGCCTCCGGTCAGCACATAGTCCCCGATCGAGACCTGATCCGTCACGATCTCCTCGAGAACGCGCTCGTCAACCCCCTCGTAGTGTCCGCACAGAAAGATCAGATCCTCCTCCCGGGCCAGTTCTTCCGCCATACGCTGGTCAAACACACGCCCCTGCGGCGTGAGATAGACGACGCGCGGCTCTGTCCCGATCCGCTGTACGAGATCCTCATACGCCCGGCAGATCGGCTCCGCCTGCATCACCATACCCGCGCCCCCGCCGTAGGGATAATCATCGATCCTGCCGTTCCCGGTCAGCGAATAATCCCGGATGTTCACAGTCTCAAGCGACAGATAGCCGCCCGCGATCGCCCGGCCCGTGATGCTCGTATTCATCCCGTTCTCGATCATCTCCGGGAACAATGTCAGCACATAGTAATTCATTCGAGCAGTCCCTCCAACAGACGCACTTTCATGCGTCCTCCTTCCACATCCACATCGAGAATACACTGGCGGATCGCCGGGATCAGCACGTCCTTCCCATTCTTCATCTTCACCACATATACATCATTTGCCCCGGTCTGCAGCACATCCGTCAGCTCGCCGAGACAAGTATCGTCTTCCTCGTACACCTTCATCCCGATCAGATCGGCGATAAAATATTCGTCCTTTTCCAGTTTAACGGCGTTCGCTCGCGTCACATACAGGCTTTTGCCCTTGTACGGCTGGATATCCTCGATCTTATCATATCCGCGGAATTTGAGGATCACCATCTGCTTAAAAAATTTTACCCCGGCAATCTCCATCTCCTGCATCCCCCTGCCGGTGTCCAGCAGGACATTTTTCAGTTTTTTGAAGCGCTTCGGGTCGTCAGTCGTTGGGTACACCTTCACCTCTCCCGCAATTCCGTGTGTGGACGAGATCACGCCCACCTGAAACATATCCTCCATCTGTCCTCCGAATGAAACTGAATTCCTATTATCAGGTACGGTATAAAGTTCAGGGCTGTCTTGCGACAGCCCCCTGACTTCAGTCTGAACCTCGTTTCAGATACCACGGATCTCTCCGCACTTCGTGCTCCCGAGATCCTGCAAACATTCGAAATCCACCATGTCGGGTATCTTACATAATATCTACTACTACTTTCTTGTCCTCTCTGGAAGATGCGGCTTTCACCACCGAGCGGATCGCTTTCGCGATCCTGCCCTGCTTGCCGATCACCTTGCCCATATCAGAAGGTGCGACCTTCAGCTCCAGCACGAGTGTCTTGCCACTCTGCTTTTCAGTAACTACCACCTCGTCCGGATGCTCGACCAGAGATTTCGCAATCACTTCTACTAACTCTTTCATTTCGCTCACCTCTGTCTGTTACTGTTCACTCCACGGACTGAACGGCAACCTCAGTCTTATTTCTCGATACCGGCAATCTTGAAAAGCTTACCGACTACCTCAGTCGGCTGAGCTCCGTTTGCAAGCCACTTCTTCGCAAGCTCCTCGTTGATCTTGAACTCGCTCGGATCCGCGCTCGGATTGTAGGTGCCGATCTCCTCGATGCATCTGCCGTCTCTCGGGGATCTGGAATCCGCCACAACGATTCTATAGAAAGGAGCTTTCTTCTTTCCCATCCTTCTCAGTCTGATCTTTACCGCCATCTCTTTCACCTCCCTGACTTGATTTATTATGTTAAAAAGGAAGTTTGAACTTACCTCTTTTACCCATCTTGCCTCCGAGCAGGCCGGAGTACTGCTTCATCATCTTGCGGCCCTGCTCAAACTGCTTCACCAGCTTGTTGACCTCGCTGATGTCGACGCCCGCGCCATCCGCAATCCTGCGTTTCCGCGACGGATTCAGGATATCCGGATTCGAGCGCTCCTGCGGCGTCATGGACAGGATGATCGATTCGACCTGTTTCATCTTGCTCTCGTCGATCGCATCCTCCAGTTGCTTCATCTGCCCGCCGACGCCCGGCAGCATGCTGATGATGCTGGACAGGCCGCCCATGTTCTTCATCTGGTTCATGCTCTCCAGATAATCGTCGAAGCCGAACTGAGCCTTGCGGAGCTTCTGCTCCATCGACTTCGCTTTTTCTTCGTCGATGTTCTCCTGCGCCTTCTCGATCAGAGAGAGCACATCGCCCATGCCGAGGATGCGCGACGCCATGCGATCCGGATAGAACTGTTCCAAATCGGAGAGCTTCTCACCCATGCCCGCGTAGAGGATCGGCTTACCGCAGGTCGCCTTGATAGAGAGCGCCGCGCCGCCTCTCGTGTCGCCGTCAAGCTTGGTCACGATCACGCCGTCGATCCCGATCTTCTCCTCGAACATCGCTGCGACATTCACCGCGTCCTGACCGGTCATCGCGTCCACCACGAGTACCGTCTGGTCGACGTCCACCGTCCGCTTGATCTCCTGCAGCTCCTGCATCATGTCCTCATCAATGTGCAGACGCCCCGCCGTGTCGAGCATTACGGTATTAATTCCGTGCGCCTTCGCGTAATCCACCGACTGTCTGGCAATCTCCACCGGGCTGATCTGATCGCCCAAGGAAAAGACCTCGACGCCCTGCTTTTCTCCGTTGATCTCAAGCTGCCGGATCGCCGCCGGGCGATACACATCGCAGGCCACCAGCAGAGGCTTGCGCCCCTTCGCCTTGAACTTCCCTGCGAGCTTCGCCGCCGTCGTCGTCTTTCCCGCGCCCTGCAGACCCGCCATCATGATGACCGTCACCTCAGAGCCCGGCTTCAGAGCGATCTCCGTCGTCTCAGAGCCCATCAGCGATACCAGCTCGTCGTTGACGATCTTGATCACCATCTGCCCGGGATTCAATCCGTTCATGACGTCCTGCCCGATCGCCTTCTCCTGCACGGCGTTTATGAACTGCTTCACGACCTTGAAGCTGACGTCCGCCTCCAGAAGCGCCATCTTGACCTCGCGCAACGCCGTCTTGACGTCGGCCTCGGTCAGTCTGCCCTTGCTGCGCAGATTTTTGAACACATTCTGAAGCTTTTCCGATAAGCTCTCAAACGCCATAGCAATCTCCATTCCACCGTCCTGCAGACGACAGTATCAATAGTGATGACAATCCGGTCTCTCGCTTCACAGCTCCTCCAGGATCCTCTCCGAGATCTCATACACCCGCTTCGCCAACGTCTCGCGGTCAATCGCCCCACAGTTCAGGGACAACTCCTGTATCTGCTGCACGTTTGCCCGAATCTGTAAAAAGCGCTCCACCAGATGCAGTCTGGACTCGTAGTCCTCCAGAATGCGGTTGCACCGCTTCACGAGCTCGTGGATCCCCTGTCTGCTGACCCCGAACATCTCCGCCGCCTCCGAGTAGGACAGATCGTTCTGCACGACCTCCTCGTACACGCTTCTCTGATGTTCCGTCAGCAGCTCCCCGTAGAAATCATACAGGAGGGACTGCTTCAAAACCTGGTCCATGTCGATCACCTTCGCTATCATACAGGAAAAAAGCAGGGCTGTCAAGTAATTTTTCTTGACAGCCCTCCACATAACATTTTCAGCCTCATAGCGATAATGCCGGCTCATTAAATCGATTTAATATGAGCATCGAGCACCACGAAAAGAAGTATATTCATCACTATTGTCATAATTGTGATGATATATAACAGTCTGTTTCCAGCTCCTTCTCTTTGAGCCTTGTCATTTCCACATAACAACGACATAAAAACACACACAGCCGGCAAACAGAGGAAAAAGCCAAAATCACATGTGTAACGTGATACCAGGCCAGCCATCTGCGTGTCTGTAATAATTATGATGATCCCAAACAGCACTGAAACAAGCGACGCGTAATATATTTTTCTTTCTTTCATTCTATTTTTCACGCTTTTAATGACAAGTAACGACATTGTTATCGGATGAAACCATAAAAATCCTCCGCACATGGTTTCCCATATCGTCTTGCCATTATAATAATTGTCAGCTGCCGCAAAATTCAAATATGGATATTTCGCTGTAATAACCGGCGGTTGTAGCAAATATGTAAATACTCCGAGCGGGATCCTGTCCGGTACAAATTTACGCAGCGTTAAATCATCCGTTGTCAGATTGTACCTTGATCCAAAGTCAAATGGGGATTGGAATCGGGCATAATTATAATACATTAAAGCAATCGCAACGAGAATGTACGGCAATGCCATCACTCCTACTGTCGCGACTCCTTTCCTGCCTTTCCTCAATAAGCCTGCTACTTGGGGCAACAGAAAAAATGAGCTTAATAACATCTGTGGTCTGCAGCCGGCCACAAGCGCTAAGCACAAACATCCCAAAAACAATTTTGCCTTTTGGAAAAGATCATTTCCCTTAACAGACATACAAAGCATAAGACCCCATATCATAAAAGCAAGGCCCCACGCAATTGGAATCGTGTAAAGAACAGGCCACGTACAGATCAAGACTATACCTGTCCCCATTAAAAGCAGATTTTCCAGCAGCAGAAATGGTTTTAGTCGAATTGCAGGGAAAAATTTTTGCGCAATTTTGTAAAAAAACAGCAAAATTCCTATTATAATTGCTATTTCAGCAATGTAGACCGCCCATATATTTGGCAAAGCTTTCCCCGTCAGCAGATAAAACGGCAAATATGCCATGACGACCGGCACAACGCCAAAATATACATAATATTTTCCATTATAATATGCCGTGTCCCACATATAATCAACTTGTTTCTTTTCTCTGAGACTCCGGTCATAAGGATTTTTCAGCTTTACCAGCCCTTTGGACGGCTCTTCCGGCAGACTTATTCTCCCATTCGCCATTGCAACAGCAAGTTTCTGATATTGCAAATGATGTTCAAATCTTTTTTCAGAAAGAGTATCCTTATAGTAAAAGGTAACACTCGATACTAAAATAAGTTGAATGATCAACGTTATAACGAAAGGTTTTTTCCCACAGGAAACAAGCAGAACATCTCCAAATTCATTATTTGGATACAGGGCCAGCAAACATAATAGGAATCCAAACAACAGTACAGCTCTTAGCGGGCTAAGCTCAATGGGTTTATGTTTATTAAACCCAAACTCGTGAATCGTTATCGTCTGCCCTTCCGCTCCGTTAAAGTAAATTCGAATGCTTTTTGCCTTTCCGTATAGATGCACCCGAATATAACGATCTCCTGTTTTAGCGCTGTTTAGATTAAGTTGTGCAACCTGATAATATGTAGCAGAATTCCCTTCATCAATAGCCAGCACAGTAATCGCATTTATGCCATCATCAGCATGCCTCTTGGAATTCAGATATATATTATTCACTGTACGTCCTATATCATTGACCTCAATATAAGAAAACTCATCCGAAAAAGTAACCTCAGTGCCATTTTTCGTCGCATCCGGCGATATGTCATAATCGGAGCACTCCACATATTCATATTGTATGGATTCCAGAGACCTGTAATTGAATAAAAAGATCTCAATGATGATTGTCAGCAGAAAAGCTTTGCCAATTAACTTTTTCATTCCTGTTCCCACACTCATACTGACTGAATAAGGATTCCTGAAACTCTATCGGATAACTCAACAGATTTCCGCTTTTGCCCGCTCGAGCGCCGCGATCACGCGATCGCACCAGGCGTCGAACTCCGGATCCTCGATCTGCAGCTCCGGATGTGACAGAATATGCTCGATCGCCATCCGGACGCCCTGCTCGAAATGGACGGTCGGCTGGAACTCCGGCACCGCCTTTTTCAACTTGGATGTGTCGAAAACGACAGAGCAGGACTTGTCCCCGGTCAGACTGCCGGTATAATCGTAATCGCTGACCGCCGCCAGAAACTCCGAGGATACATGGTACGCTTTCAGCTCCACGCCCAGAACGTTCGCGATCGTCTGGTAGATCTGATCCCAGGTCAGCGTCTCGTCAGACATGATCTGAAATGCCTCCCCAATCGCGTGCGGATTCCCGATCAGCCCACAGTATCCCAGCGCGAAATCAGTGTTGAACGTCATCGTCCACAGAGACGAGCCGTCGCCATGGATGATGACCGGCTTGCCGTCGAGCATGCGCCGGATCACCTGCCAGCTCCCGTTTTTCCCGTGTACGCCCAACGGCACGGAACGCTCGTCGTAGGTATGGCTCGGGCGAACGATCGTCACCGGAAAACCGTTCTCCCGGTACATCTTCATCAGAAAATCCTCGCAGGCGATCTTGTCCCGCGAGTACTGCCAGTACGGATTCGCAAGCGCCGTCCCCTCGCTGATGAGATACGAACAGACCGGTTTGTGGTAAGCCGACGCGGAGCTGATATAGATGTACTGCTTCGTCTTGTCTTTAAAGAGCCGGTAGTCTCTTTCCACCTGCTCCGGCACAAAGCCGATAAATTCACAGACCGCGTCGAACGTCATGCCGGACAGCTTGCGCGCCGTCTCCGCCTCATCGCTGATATCGGCAACGATCGTTTTCACATTCTCCGGCAGCTCCGCGCTGCGCGTCCCCCTGTTCAAAAGGTAAAGCTCCTCGCCGCGCTCCGCTAACTTACGCGTGATCGCCATACTAATCGTACCGGTACCGCCAATCAAAAGTATCCTCATTCGTATCCCTCCTCTACAGATTCGCCACTTTGAAGGTCGGCTCATACCCGTGCTCGCGCAGCGCGCGTATGATGCGCTCCTTATGCTCAGTGCCGAACGCCTCCATCGTGATCGTGAGCTCCACGGCCGCGTTGCGGTTCGTGCTCACGAACTGGTTGTGATCGAGCTTAATGACATTGCCCTGCTCCTCCGCGATGATCGTCGCCACGCGCACCAGCTCGCCCGGACGATCCGGAAGCAGCACAGAGATCGTGAAAATACGGTCTCGCTGGATCAGACCATGCTGGACGACGGAAGCCATCGTGATGACGTCCATGTTTCCGCCGGAGAGCACCGCGACTACCTTCTTTCCCTGCACATCCAAATGCTTCAGCGCCGCCACTGTGAGCAGGCCAGAATTTTCCACGATCATCTTGTGGTTCTCGACCATATCCAGGAACGCGACGATCAGCTCGTCGTCCTCCACCGTGATGATCTCATCGATGTTCTTCTGAATATACGGGAAAATGTTGGTTCCCGGAGTCTTCACCGCCGTACCGTCCGCAATCGTGCTGACGCCCGGAAGCGTCACGACCTTGCCGGCCTCCAGAGACGCCTTCATGCACGCGGCTCCCGCAGGCTCCACGCCGATCACCTGAATTTTGGGGTTCAGCAGCTTCGCCAACGTCGAGACGCCGGTCGCCAGTCCGCCTCCGCCGATCGGCACGAGAATATAGTCCACAAGCGGAAGCTCCTTGACGATCTCCATCGCGATCGTGCCCTGCCCGGTCGCCACCGCCGGATCGTCGAACGGATGGATAAAGGTATAACCATTCTCCTCCGCAAGCCTGCACGCATACTCATAAGCCTCGTCATAGACGTCGCCGTGCAGAACGACCTCCGCGCCGTAGCTCTTCGTGCGGTTCACCTTCATGAGCGGCGTCGTCGCCGGCATCACAATGACTGCCTTGCAGCCATACGCTTTCGCCGCGTAGGCGACGCCCTGCGCGTGGTTCCCGGCCGAAGCCGTGATCAGTCCCTTCGCACGCTCCTCATCCGTCAGCGTGCTGATCTTGTAGTACGCGCCGCGAATCTTGTACGCCCCGGTCACCTGCATATTCTCGGCTTTCAGGTAGACCCTGTTGCCCGTCTGCGCGCTGAAATACTCGCTGTATACCAGCTTCGTCTCCTGGATCACGCGCTTGACGCACTCCGAAGCCTCTTCAAATGCATCCAATGTAAGCATATGTCTGTCCTCTTTCTGAATCTTTTTATATTCTCTTTGTTCAACCAGACAGGCCACAGACCGCTTCCTTCGGAAGCTATCCGCTGCCAGGCAGCTTCTGTCTGTGGCTGAGATGGGCGTTCGCCCATCCCACGAAATGATGTCCCAGCCCTTTGCAGATAAATCTGCACGGTCTGCTACATCATTTCTCTGTCTGGTTGAACAGTGCGTTTACAAATTCGTCCGCGTCAAACTTCTGCAGATCGTCGATTGACTCGCCGACCCCGATATACTTCACCGGAATGCCAAGCTCCGCGTGGATTGCCACCGCGATGCCGCCCTTGGCCGTCCCGTCGAGCTTCGTCAGAATAATGCCGGTGATGTCCGCCACTTCCTTAAACTCGCGCGCCTGGGCGAGCGCATTCTGCCCGGTCGTGCCGTCCAGCACCACGAGCGTCTCGCGGAACGCCTCCGGGTATTCCCTCTCGATGATGCGGTTGATCTTCCCGAGCTCGCTCATCAGGTTCTTCTTATTGTGCAGTCGGCCCGCCGTATCGCAGAGCAGTACGTCCGCGTCTCTCGCCTTCGCCGCCGCGATCGCGTCGTAGACCACAGAAGCCGGATCGGAGCCCTCCTGCCCGCGAATGATCTCCACATCCGCGCGGTCCGCCCACTCCTTCAGCTGCTCGCCCGCCGCCGCACGGAACGTATCCGCCGCCGCCAGCACGACTTTCTTCCCCTGATCCTTCAGTTTTCCGGCGAGCTTGCCGACGCTTGTCGTCTTTCCGACGCCGTTGACGCCGATCACCAGCACGACGGACTTGCGGTTCTCAAATTCATAGGCAGTCTCCCCGACATTCATCTGACTCTTGATGCTGTCGATCAGAAGCTGCTTGCACTCGGACGGCTCCTTGATGTTCTGCTCTTTTACCTTCTGTTTGAGATCATCGATAATGGAAGTCGTCGCGTTGATCCCGATGTCGCCCATGACCAGAATTTCCTCGATCTCATCGTAGAAATCGTCGTCAATGCTGGAGAACCCGCTGAAGATCGCGTCGATCCCGGAGACAATGTTGTCTCTTGTCTTTGCAAGCCCTTCCACCAGACGCTTAAAAAACCCTTTTTTCTCTTCCATGCCGGCACGCCTCCTTTCTAACTGCTCAGTCCTGCCTCATGTACTTGCGACCAGAACCGCGGCTGTCCCACCCGGTCCGGTCAATTCTCGAGGTCGCTCTCTACCAGATTGACCGACACAAGCGCGGAGACGCCCTTTTCCTGCATCGTAATGCCGTACAGGCGATCCGCCGCGGTCATCGTACCTCTTCTATGTGTAATAATAATAAATTGCGTATTCTTTGTCAACTTATGCAGGTAGCGCGCATAGCGTTCCACGTTGTTTTCGTCCAGCGCCGCCTCGATCTCATCCAGCAGACAAAACGGCGACGGCTTCAGGTTCTGGATCGCAAAGAGAAGCGCGATCGCCGTCAGCGACTTCTCGCCGCCTGAGAGCTGCATCATGTTCTGCAGCTTCTTTCCGGGCGGCTGCGCAATGATGCGGATCCCCGCGTCGAGGATGTCCTCGTCCTCGACCAGCTCCAGCGTGCCGCGGCCGCCGCCGAACAGCTCCTTGAACGCTTTGTCAAACTCGGCCTGGATCTTTGCGAACTGCTCCTTAAACTGAGCGCGCATTCCGCTGTCCAGCTCGTCTATGATCTTCAGCAACGCTTCTTCCGCCTTCAGCAGATCTTCATGCTGCGTGGAGAGGAACGTATGGCGCTCTGAGAGCTCCTTGTAATCCTCGATCGCGTTGACATTCACATTGCCCAGCTCTTTGATCTCGCTCTTCAATGCGGAGATGCTCTTTTTCAAGGCGGATGCACTCGTCTTCTCCTGCGTCTCAAGCTCCTTCGCCGCCCCGTAGGTCAGCCCGTACTCCTCCCACATGTAGTTGACCTGGGTCTCCCTCTGGCTTTCCGCCTTCTCCATCTGCGCGTTCAGACGGAAATTTTCGCGGTCCAGAAGGCTGATCCGCTCAGACTGCGCTTCCCGCGTCTCAAAGAATTTTTTGTGAAGCGCGTTCTTCTCGTCTTTTTCGGCGGCAAGCCGGGCGATCTCTTCCTGAAGCTGCTGCTCGGAAACCTCCGACTGCGCGAGAGCCTCCCCGATCGCCGTGATCTGGGATTCCTTTTCTTCCACGCTTCTCGCCGCGTCCTCGATCTCTTCCTCGTATCTGGAGCGCTCCTCGGCAAGCTGTTCCTTCTGCTGGCGGATACGCGAAAGATTCTGCCCGATGAACGTCTCCTGCTGCTGCAGCTGCGCGCGTCTTAGGCGGACCTCCTCCGTCGCGGCAAGCGCTTCCATATGTCCGGCGCGCTTCTGCTCAAGCTCTTCCTGCCATTTTCCGATCTTCTGTTCCGTCTCCTTCTCCGTCTGCTCGGATTCGGTCAGCTCGGTCTGTTCCTTCGCGCTGCTGTCACGGATCTCCTGCGCCTGGCGGTCGATCTCGCCGGACTCGCCCTGCACGCGCTCATAATCCTGCATGGCCGCGCCGCCCTTTTCATCCAGCTCGTCCAGGCGCATCTTCGCCGTATTCTGCGCAAGGTATTCCTCCTGCAGCTGATCCCGCAGCCGCACGATCTCATCGCGCAGCTCATTGCGGGCGGCGCGGCTCTCGTCGATCTGTGACTGTAGCTCGGAGAGCATCTCCTGCCGGCGAAGCACCTGCTTCTCCAGCTCCTCGATCTCTCTCCTTCTTCCAAGAAGATTGCTGGAATTCTTAAACGCGCCGCCGGACATGGACCCGCCCGGGCTTAAAAGCTCCCCGTCCACCGTCACGATGCGCAGGGAATGTTTATACTTCCGCGCCAGCGCGATCGCATGGTCGATGTGATCCACGACGACCGTCCGGCCAAGCAGGTGCCGCAGCAGATCCTCGTATCTCTGATCCGCTTTCACCAGGGAAGACGCCAGCCCGATCACGCCTTTTTCAGAAAGCGCCTTCGGAGTGGAAAACTCGCTCTTTGCCGTGATACCCGAAAGCGGCAGGAACGTCGCCCTGCCAAACTTATTCTTTTTCAGAAACTCGATCTGGAGCTTCGCCGTCTCCTCCGTGTCTGTCACAATGTTCTGGATATTTCCGCCCAGCGCCGTCTCGATCGCGACCTCGTACGTCTTCTCGACCTTGATCAGGTCCGCGACCACGCCGAGGATCCCCTTGTTCCTGTCTTTCTGTTCCATCACGCGGCGGATGCTGTTTCCATAGCCGTCGTAGCGCTCCGCAATGTTTTTCAGCGATTCCAGGCGCGAGGACTCCCTGTGATACTCCACCTGCTCTGTCTCGATCTGTCTGTTGTACTCCTGAAGCTGCTGCTGAAACACGGAAAGGCGCTCGTTCGCCTCCTCGCTTTTGGCTGTCAGATCCCGGATCCGCAGCTCAATCTCCTCATGCTCCTGCGCGACGTCCTGGCGGACCTCATCGTGCTCCGCCTTTTCGCTCTTCAATCGCAGGGCTTCCTGCGCGAGCTGCGCCTTGCGGATCTGCGTCTGCTCCAACATCGTATCATAGCGCTGAATACGCGCTTTCACGGATGCGCGCTGATTCAGCAGGCCGATGATATCGCTCTTACCCTGCTCGATCTGCTGCTCCAGGCGGAGCGTCTCCTCCTGCAGCGCCTGCTCGGCTTCCTCCGCCCGGCGTTCCTCCTCGCTGACCGCGGAGAGCTTCCCGCGCAGCTCCTTGAGCTCGCCTTCGGCCTCCTGCTCCTGCCCCGTGTATTCCTCCGTCTGCTTCACGATCGCGGCGATCCGCGTCTGCAGGTGCTCGTCGCTCGTGTGCGCCGTGTTGATCTGCTCGCGCAAAAGCTCGATCTGGTTCTGGAACTGCTGTCTGCGCAGCTGTCCCTGCGCGATCACTTCCCGCTTCTCCACAAGAGCAGCGTCAAGCCGTTCGATCTCCTCCTCCTGTTTCTCGTAATCCTGTCTTGTCTTCTCGTATTCCTCACGCGTATCCGCAAGCTGCTCTTCCGCAAGTTTCTGTTTTTCCCCCAGCTCATCCAGCTCTTTGCGGATTCGCTCGAATTCCAGTAAAAAAAGACCGACGTCACAGGTCTTCAGCGCGTCGCGCTTCTGAAGATAGATCTTTGCAGTCTCCGCCTGCTTTTCAAGCGGTCCAAGCTGTCTTGTCAGCTCAGAGAGAATGTCGTTGACGCGGACCAGGTTCTGCCGCTCCGCCTCCAGCTTCTTCTGCGCCGCGTGCTTCCTGCGCTTGAACTTGACGATGCCGGCCGCCTCGTCGAAGAGTTCCCTGCGGTCTTCCGGCTTACCGCTTAAGATCTTGTCGATCTGCCCCTGCCCGATGATCGAATAGCCTTCCTTGCCGATACCGGTGTCATAAAACATCTCGTTGATGTCTCGCAGACGCACCTGCGTCCCGTTGAGCAGGTACTCGCTCTCCCCGGAGCGATAGACCCGGCGCGTTACCGTCACCTCATCGTAAGACACGGCGAGCTGCCGGTCCGCATTGTCCAGCGTGATCGACACTGCCGCATACCCCAGCGGCTTTCGCATCTCAGTCCCGGAAAAGATTACGTCCTGCATGTTCGCGCCGCGCAGCTGTTTTGCACTCTGTTCGCCCAGCACCCAGCGCACAGCATCCGCCACGTTGCTCTTTCCGCTCCCGTTCGGTCCCACGATCGCGGTGATCCCGTTGTGAAACTGAAACAAGATCTTATTCGCAAACGATTTAAAACCCTGTACTTCAATGCTCTTCAGATACATCCGCCATTTTCCCTTTCAACGCGACGATCGCGCGATATGCGGCTTCCTGCTCCGCCGCCTTTTTTGTACTTCCGCGCCCGGTTCCTTCCACGACGCCGTCGATTCTCACTTCGACCAGAAAGGTCTTCGCATGATCCGGACCTTCCTCGCCTGTGACCACGTAGTTGATCTCGTCCGATCGGTGATCCCGCTGGACGATCTCCTGCAGGATCGTCTTGCTGTCGTAAAACAGCTTCTTGTGCTCGATATCCGTCAACACAAAGCGCTCGACGAATTCCCTCGCGCTCGCAAAACCGCCGTCCAGATAAATGGCTCCGATCAGCGCCTCCATCGCGTCTGAGATGATGGAATTGCGCAGTCTCCCGCCGGTCAGCTCCTCTCCCTTTCCCAGGAGGAGATAACTGCCGAGGTCGATCTCCCTCGCGCAAAGCGCAAGCGTCGGCTCGCACACGATACTCGCGCGTAGTTTCGTGAGTTCCCCCTCCACCATCTTCGGGTAATGGTGATAGAGGAAATCGCTGCTGACGATCTCGAGCACAGCGTCCCCCAGAAATTCCAGGCGCTCATTGTCCTGCATCTGCCCCAGCCTGTGCTCGTTCGCATAGGAACTGTGGCACATCGCCTGCCGCAGCATGTCTTTGTTGCGGAACACATACCCTGTCCTCTGTTCCAGTTCGTTTGCATTAAATCCTGCCATCTCATACACTCCATATAGAGAAAATGGGGCTGGTGCTTTTGCAACAGCCCCTCGAACTATCCATGTTAATTGATCGCGTTCTTGATCGCTTCCGCCGCGTCCCCCACTGAGACGATCTTCTCCGCTTTTTCATTCGGGATCTCGATGTCGAACTCCTCCTCGATTCCCATGATGATCTGGAAGATGTCGAGCGAGTCCGCGCCCAGATCATCGACAAACGTCGTCTCCGGACTGATCTCGTCCGCATCCACATTCAGGACCTCCGCAATGATTCCCTGCAATTTTTCAAACTCCATATCCAAAACTCACTCCTTTTCGTCTTCTATATTAATATGCTCCTTTATTTTCTCATTGATCCTCTGTTCCTTGAACTGTACGCACTGGTAGATGGAATTCTCCACCTCCTGCGCCTTCGAGCTGCCGTGCGTCTTCACCACAAGTCCTTTCAACCCGAGCAGAGGCGCGCCGCCGTACTCGCTGACATCGAACGATTTCAGTGTGCTCTTCAGCGCCGGCTTGACCAGAAGCGCCCCGATCTTTGTCTTCAGGCTCGACATCATGCTCCCCTTGATCATGTGGATCAGCGTCCCGCCGAGCCCTTCGTACAGCTTCAGGATCACGTTTCCGGTAAACGCCTCGCAGACCACCACGTCACAGACGCCCGAAGGGATCTCTCTTGCTTCCACGCTTCCGATGAAGTTGATATCCCGGCACTCCTTCAGCAGAGGAAGCGTCTCTTTCACCAGAGCGTTGCCTTTCTCCTCCTCCGCGCCGATGTTGACGATCCCGACCTTCGGATCTTTGACGCCGAGCACGTTCTCCATATAGATGGAGCCCATCCTGGCAAACTGAACAAGATGCGATGCTCTCGCGTCCACATTCGCGCCACAGTCGATCAGCAGCGAGACACCGTCCTTCGTCGGGATCAGCGGAGCAAGCGCCGGGCGCTCGATCCCGCGTATCCGGCCGACGATTCCCTGCCCGCCTACGAGAATGGCTCCGGAGCTTCCGGCTGAGACAAACGCATCCGCCTCGCCGCGCTTCACCATCTGCAGACCGACAACGATCGAAGAATCCTTCTTCGTCCGGATCGCCGCGACCGGAGGTTCCGCCATCTCGATCACTTCGCTCGTGTGCACGAGCTCGATCCGATCAGCCGGGTAGGTGTATTTCTTCAGCTCGCGCTCCACGGCCTCCTGTATGCCGGTCAGTACCACATGAATGTTCTCATGGTGATCTACCGCCTGCACAGCGCCTTTCACGATCTCTTCCGGGGCATTGTCCCCGCCCATCGCGTCGACAACGACCCGCACTGTCTCACCCATATATGCCCTCCTGTGCCTCATGTTCCTGCGGTTCCGGCAGCAAATGTTCCGATCCGTGCCGAACTGCCTGTGAGATACATTGCAACCCTGATACCTAATATACTAGACATCAAACTAAAAATCAACAGAAAAGTAGGGCTGTCACAAAACAGCTCACTTTGCGACAGCCCCGCTCACATTTCGTTCATTCATCCATTGCAATAATCTCTTTTTTGTTGTATGTTCCGCAGGCCTTGCAAACTCTGTGCGGAAGCATCAGCTCGCCGCATTTGCTGCACTTCACAAGCGTCGGAACAGACATTTTCCAGTTTGCCCTTCTCTTATCACGTCTTGACTTGGAAGATTTGTTTTTCGGACAGATCGCACCCATCGGTCACACCTCCTTAAATTTGTTGAAAATATCAAGGACTTTTGCCATTCTTGGATCCAAATCCGCAGATTCGCAATCGCACGAACCCTCATTCAGATTTTGTCCGCAAACGCCGCACAATCCCCGACAGTCCTCCCGGCAGAGCGTTCTCTCCGGCCAGACCAACAACGCTTCGTCATGGACAAGCTGATCCACATTCAGGTTATATCCATCAATATAATCTTTGTTTTCCAGTTCCAGCTCATTTTCAAGCGGAATCTCCAGTCTGACAGCCACCGGCTCCAGACAGCGCGCGCAAGGGATGGACACCTCAAGCTGTGCATTTCCCCGCAGAAGAAGCTTCCGGCCGCCGATGTTTGTCACCGTGAGCAAAAGCGGCGCCTTCCGGATGATCTCAAATGTTCCAAAGCGGTAAGACAGGCGATCCAGTGTAAGGTCAACCTCCCGCTGAATCTCTTTTCCCTCATCTGAGAGCACTTCTGTCAGATCCAACAAGGCACACCCCTCCTAACGCACGTTTTCAATTATACCTATCGCATTTTATTTTGTCAATCCCTTTTTATTCAAGCGGATATCATACCAGGGCAACCGTCTCTCTGCAGATCGCCAGCTCCTCGTTCGTCGGGATCACGGCCACCTTCACCTTGGAATCCGGTGTGGAGATCACGCAGTCGTCGCCGCGCTTGCCGTTCGCTTCCTCATCGAGCGTGATGCCCAGATAGCCGAGATAGCCGACGACCTTTTTGCGCACGATCGGAGCGTTCTCACCGATGCCCGCTGTGAAGGCGATCGCGTCCACGCCATTCATCGCCGCCACATAGGAGCCGATGTACTTCGCCACGCGGTAGCTGAACACATCGATCGCGTTCTCCGCCAGCTTGTTGCCGGAATTCATGCCCTCCTCAAGATCGCGGAAATCGCTGGAGAGTCCGCCGGAGATACCAAACACACCGGACTTTTTATTCAGAACGTTCATCACGCCCGCGATGTCCAGGCCTTCCTTTTTCGCGATAAACTCCATGATCGCCGGATCGATATCGCCGGAGCGCGTGCCCATCACAAGGCCTTCCAGCGGCGTAAGACCCATGGACGTGTCCACGCACTTGCCGTTCACGACCGCGGAGATCGACGCGCCGTTGCCCAGATGCGCCACGATCACCTTGGAGTTGTCCTTGTCAAGGCCAAGGAAATCAGCCATATGCTTCGACACAAAGCTGTGGCTGGTGCCGTGGAAGCCGTAGCGTCTCACCTTGTATTTCTCATAATATTCGTACGGAAGTCCATACAGATATGCCTTCTCCGGCATTGTCTGATGGAACGCGGTATCGAACACCGCCACCATCGGTACGCCCGGCATCAGCTCCGCGCACGCGTGGATACCGATCAGGTTCGCCGGATTGTGAAGCGGCGCAAGGTCGTTGCACTCCTCGATCGCCGCGATGACTTCGTCGTTGATCACGACGGAGCTCGCGAACTTCTCGCCGCCATGCACGACTCTGTGTCCTACGGCATTGACGTCCGCCAGACTCCCTATCGCTCCGGTCTTCTCGTTTACCAGAGCGTCAAGCACCATCTGGATCGCCTCTTTGTGCGTCGGCATCGGGGCGTCCGTCACTTCCTTTTCCCCGCCTGCCTTCTGGTAAGTGAGCCTTCCGTCGATCCCGATGCGCTCGCAGAGTCCCTTCGCCAGCACTGCCTCTGTGTCGGAATTGATCAGCTGATATTTCAGTGAAGAGCTTCCGCAGTTGATAACCAATACATTCATGTTCCTATTCCTCCATCTTTATAAATATTGGCGACGTTCCTCTCCCGTGCGGGCATAAGGAACGCCGCTTTTCCTGATCAGGATCTCTATTTGTCCGCCGCCTGGCACTGTACCGCCGTGATCGCCACCACGCCGACGATGTCGTCCGCGGAACAGCCTCTGGAGAGGTCGTTGACCGGAGCCGCGATACCCTGCGTGATCGGACCGTACGCCTCCGCCTTGGCAAGTCTCTGTACGAGCTTGTAACCGATGTTTCCTGAGTCAAGATTCGGGAAGATCAGGACGTTCGCCTTGCCGGCGACGTCGCTGTTCGGTGCCTTGGAAGCGCCCACGCTCGGAACGATCGCCGCGTCAAGCTGCATCTCTCCGTCGAGCTTGATGTCCGGATACTGCTCCTTCGCGATCCTCGTAGCCTCTACGACCTTGTCTACCAGAGCGTGCTTCGCGCTGCCCATCGTGGAGTGAGACAGCATCGCGACCTTCGGCTCCTCGCCGACCAGAAGCTTGAAGGACTCCGCAGAGGAAGCCGCGATCGCCGCCAGCTCCTCCGAAGTCGGCTCCTGCACCAGACCGCAATCCGCAAACACGAACGCGCCGTTCACGCCGAACTCGCAATCCGGAACGATCATCAGGAAGAACGCGGATACGAGCTTCGTGCCCGGCTTCGTCTTCAGGATCTGCAGGCACGGGCGAAGCGTGTCCGCCGTGGAATGGCAGGCGCCGGATACCATGCCGTCCGCGTCGCCCATCTTCACCATCATCACGCCGTAGTACAGATACTGGTTTAATAGAATCTCTTTCGCCTGCTCCGGGGTCATGCCCTTCTTGGAGCGCAGCTCAACGAGCTTGTCGATATAGGCTGCCGTCTTCTCGGAGGTCGCCGGATCCACAACGGTCGCGCCGGAAATGTCCAGCCCTTCGCTGCCTTTCTTCACCGCTTCCTCACTGCCGACCAGGATGATGTTCGCGATGCCCTCCGCGAGAATCTTCGCGGCGGCCTCATAGGTCCTGCGGTCTTCCGTCTCCGGAAGTACGATCGTCTTTTTGTTCGCTTTTGCCTTTGCTTTGAGAATGTCAATAAATGCCATGGTTCATGGACTCCTTTCCCCTTTGTTTCGCCGACGGTCCTTTTCGGGATCGAAGACTTTATTTGAATTCGATTATACCCCATATTTTTACAGCGTACAAGCTTAAATTTCATTGCATATGTCTTTTTTGTCTGATAAAATGGGGGAAATTCGTAATGTACGGAAATTAAAACATTCCGGCGTGTCCCGGTTGGCACTTTTTCATGTCTTAACAGGTGCATGCACGGTAACAGGAGGCATTATGCGCACGGTCGGGATCATCGCGGAATACAACCCGTTTCACACGGGGCACGCGTACCACATTCAGAAGGCAAAAGAGCTGTCCGGGGCGGACTACGCGGTCGTCGTCATGAGCCCGGATTTTGTGCAGCGCGGAGAACCCGCCGTCTTTGACAAATATACGCGCGCGCACATGGCTCTCTTAAACGGGGCGGATCTGGTCGTCGAACTGCCCGTCTGCTACGCGACAGGCAGCGCGGAATATTTCGCGGAGGGCGCTGTCGCGCTGCTCGATCGGCTTGGCGTCGTCGACGCGCTCTGCTTCGGCGCGGAGCAGGCCGATCCGGAACTCTTTGGCCGCGTTGCCGCCGTCCTGGCCGAAGAGCCTCGCCCGTATAAGGAAAAACTGCGTGAACAGCTTCGCCTTGGCAATACGTTCCCGCAGGCGCGAAGCGAAGCGCTCATCCACTGTCTGTGCATGAACGCCGATGCGTCCTCTGACTCCTGCAGAAGCGGCGGCAGGACGATCCGGGATCCGAAGGAGCTGTCCGCGTTTCTGAACGCGCCGAACAACATCCTGGGACTTGAGTATTGCCGGGCATTGCTCGTACAGAAAAGCGCGATCCTTCCACTCCCTGTATCAAGAGACGGAAGCGATTTCAACAGCGTCTCCCTAAACGGCGGCTATTGCTCCGCGGCCGCGCTTCGCCGCGGTATCACAGATAACAGCCCGGGAGATAAGCTGTTTCGCTATATCCCGGAAAACTGCCGCGAGCTTTTCGCTGCTGCAAAGAGCCGCGCCGTGACGCAGGAAGAGCTCCTGCCGTTTCTCGTGCAGAAGCTCCTCTCTTGTGATTCTTTTGATTCTGTTTTTGATCTTTCCCCTGAGCTCTCCGACCGCATCCGCAGTCTGCGCTACGCGTGTGTCGGAAAATCTTATGGACAGGTCATCGCGTCTTTGAAGACCAGACAGCTCACCGAAGCCCGCGTCCGCCGCGCCCTGCTCCACCTGATCCTTGATCTCAGAAGTGAGGACATCCTGGATTTCCGCACAAACGGCACAGTATTCTATGCCAGGATCCTCGGGCTGAAAAGAAGCGCTTCGCCTCTTCTTCACGCGATCCGTCGTTCCTGCACGATCCCGTTTCTCACGAAACCGGCGCACGCGCTCAGATTTCTAAACGGCCATGCCACGCAAATGTGGAAACAGGATCTCTTCGCCTCACACCTGTATCGGAGTATCCCTGTCTATCGGACACATATGGAATTCCACTCCGAGTATGAGATCAGCCCGCTGGTCTTGTGACGCTCTGTCAATGCGGTTAAAACGATACCATCTGTCCCGTCGTCGCATCATAATATGTATCTCCATTTTCCGGAACAATTGTCTCGCCTGAACTCTCAGTATTTCCAGTGA
Organism: uncultured Lachnospiraceae bacterium; assembly: GCA_947626285.1. GTDB lineage: Bacteria > Bacillota > Clostridia > Lachnospirales > Lachnospiraceae > Choladousia. The sequence continues at coordinate 97,832 of CANQRR010000002.1, read as the reverse complement.
CACCCGCTGCTGCAGCATCCAGCTCAGCCTCGATGTCATCAAGATCATCATCCGCCTCCGTCTGGACCTGTGTCTGCGCTTGCGTTTGTGCTTGGGTCTGCGCCTGAGTCTGAGGCTGCGTCTGTGCCTGCGTTTGAGCCTCCGTCTGAGGCTGCGTCCAGGTACTCTGGCTCCCGGAATTCGCATTGGACGTATAGGCAGCAGTCTCCTCCGGCACTTCTTCCACGTACTCGGTCTCCGCGTTTTCCGCCTCGATCCGCGCCTGTTCCTCCTCGAGGGTCTCCGCCTCCGGATAATAGGTATCATATCCGGCGTAGTACGCGTTTACATAACCGCACACATCATCGCCCAGATAAACCTCGATCCAGTCGTTCTCGTATTTAAGCGCCTCGAGCTCTTCACCCTTATACGCCACGCCGATCACCTCGGCTTCGTCGTCCGGGGTAGCCCGTATGTTCAATTCCTCCGCGTAGATGGTGGCGACATGGTAGCCGACTTCCTCCGCGACCGCCTGTGCTTCCTCTCCGCTTACAAAAAATTCATTCTTCACAAAACCGACCGCATTGCCGGACTGGATTTCCAGCCATTCCCCGTCCTGGCTCAGCACGGTCGCCATACAGTCGTCGTAGATCTTTCCGATTACCTCACTGTCGGTACCCGGCCCCTTGCGGATATTAATATGCTCCTCGCACTGCGCGAAGATCATCTGCCCCTTCAGATCCTGAGCCGCCTCAGTCTCCGTCTGTGCGGCAGCTTTTTTCTTCTTTTTTTCTTTTTCTTCGCTGCTTCCGTCTCCGTCTGTGCGGCTGTCTGCGGCTGCGTCTCACTCTCTGTCTGTACGGTCGTCTGCTGCTGTGTCTCACTCTCAGACTCCTGCGCTCCACCGTTGTCCGTGATCACGACCGCTCCCTCCTCGGCACAGACCGTAAACACCGTCTGTCCCGGGAATACAAGCCCCATCGCGAGAAAACATGCTATGAGTTTTAACATTCTTTTTCTCATATGATACTCACCTCCATGACTCATTTGAATCATACAGGAATCATAACAAAATCGTAACAATTTGTCAATCAAATTGAGACAAATATAATATAATTTTTAGTTTTTAAAACTGTGAATCGGCGCCGGGATCCGCCCTCTGCGGCTGACAAACGCGTCGCAGGAGAACGTATTCACGGGCATGATAGGCGCATAGCCGAGCAGGCCGCCAAACTCCACGGTTTCTCCCACACCCTTGCCGATCACCGGGATAACGCGCACCGCGGTGGTCTTCTGGTTCACCATGCCGATCGCCATCTCGTCCGCGAGGATGCCGGAGATCGTCGACGCTTTCGTATCGCCCGGGATCGCGATCATATCAAGTCCCACGGAGCAGACGCAGGTCATTGCCTCCAGCTTCTCCAGCGTAAGCGCGCCGGCGCGCACCGCGTCGATCATCCCCTGGTCCTCGCTGACCGGGATGAACGCGCCGCTTAAGCCCCCTACATAGGAAGAGGCCATCACGCCACCCTTTTTCACCTGATCATTCAAAAGCGCCAGCGCCGCCGTCGTCCCGGGCGCGCCCGCATGTTCCAGCCCAATCTCACAGAGGATGTCCGCCACACTGTCCCCAATCGCTGGAGTCGGCGCCAGCGACAGATCGATGATGCCGAACGGGATGCCGAGCATCCTGGACGCCTCCTGCGCGACAAGCTGTCCAACGCGCGTCACCTTGAACGCGGTCTTCTTGATCGTCTCGCACAAGGTCTCAAAATCCGCGCCCCGCACCTGTGCAAGCGCGTGCTTCACCACGCCGGGACCACTGACGCCCACGTTGATCACGGCGTCCGCCTCCGTCACACCATGAAACGCGCCCGCCATGAACGGGTTGTCGTCCGGCGCGTTGCAAAATACCACGAGCTTTGCGCAGCCCAGGGAGTCCTGCTCTTTCGTACGATTGGCGGTCTCCAGGATCACTTCTCCGAGCAGGCGCACCGCGTCCATGTCGATGCCGCACTTTGTGGAGCCGACGTTCACAGAGCTGCAGACGCGCTCCGTCTGCGCCAACGCCTCCGGAATAGAGCGGATCAGAAATTCATCCGCCTTTGTCATTCCCTTCGAGACCAACGCCGAATAGCCGCCGAGAAAATTGACTCCCACCTCGCAGGCCGCGCGATCGAGCGTCTTCGCGATCGTCACATAGTCCTGCGGCGAACGGCAGGCGCTCCCGCCGATCAGCGCGATCGGGGTCACGGAGATACGCTTGTTGACGATCGGAATCCCGAATTCTTTCTCAATCTCCTCCCCCGTTTCCACCAGGCGGCTCGCGACGGTCGTGATCTTGCGGTAGATATTTTCGTTGAGCTGACCCAGATCGTCCGTAATGCAGTCGAGCAGACTGATGCCCAGCGTGATCGTGCGGACATCGAGATTCTCCTGCGTGATCATTTTGTTGGTTTCACTGACCTCAAAAAGATTTATCATGATTGCTCCTATCCCAAATATATGCAAGATTCCACAGCAGTTCGGTCGGTACCCTTCTCGAGTGTTTCCCGCCGAAACCAGCATTATGGTATTCGTCGGAAAACACATCGGAAATCCAACCGAACCGCCGCGTGATTTCATCTACGTCTCCGGCCTATCGGTCTGTCATTGTCTCAATATGAGTTTCAGATTCGGTGCATCATATTGAAGATATCCTCGTGCTGGCAACGGATGACGACGCCGATCTCCTCTCCGACCACCTTCAGCTCTTCCGCGATCTGAGCGCCGGACTTCGGTGACTGCGTCGCGTCTGTAACCATCATCATATTGAAGAAACCCTGCACGATGGTCTGTGAGATATCCAGAATGTTCACATTGTTCTCTGCCAGATAGGTGCAGACTTTCGCGATAATACCGACCGTATCCTTTCCGACTACGGTAATAATTGTCTTTTTCATAGTTGAAATCCTTTCTTTCCTTAAACACTGATTGGTCGGGACGGCTCATCCCTGCGCGCGATGCGAATCTCAAAGTCTTCCGCCCTGTAAGGATTGTCCCCCATCGTGACCTCCGCGCAGACCGTCGCCAGCGCCAGCGCCTCGTAATTGTTCTCCTTGCTGAGATGTCCGAGCATCACCGCCTGCATCCGCTCATTTAAGATCTCCCCGAGCAGCCGTCCCGCGTGCTCGTTTGAAAGATGTCCCCTGCTGCTCAGGATCCTCTGCTTCAGATAATAGGGATATGTACCGACCTGCAGCATGTTCGTGTCATGGTTTGACTCGATCAGCACCGCATCCAGACCCTGCAGATTCTCTATGATGTAATCGTCATAACAGCCCAGGTCCGTCGCCACCGCCACGGACTTTCCCCCGCAGCTGAAGCGATAAGCCACCGGCTCCGTCGCGTCGTGTGAGACGCGAAACGGGCGGATGTCGAGCTCGCCGACCGAGAACCACTGGTCCGGGACGATCTCGTGAAACAGTCCCTCGTCCACCTCTCCGACCGGCTGCTGCGCTTTCAGCGCGCCTATCGTCCCGCCGGAGGAATAGATCGGAATCCCGTACTTTCGCGCCAGCACGCCCAGCCCCTTGATGTGGTCCGAGTGCTCATGCGTGATCAGAATGGCGTCCAGTTCTTCCGGAGCGCGGTCGATCTCCTGCAGACCGGCGACGACCTTTTTCCCGCTGATCCCCGCGTCGATCAGGACGCTTGCGTGATCCGTCCCCACAAAAATACAGTTGCCGCTGCTACCGCTGGCAATACTGCAAAAATCCATGTTCCATCAATCCTTTGTCGATTTGTCCATAAGTATTTTCTATAAAATCGCTGTCGTTGTCAATGGCAAATTCGCAGCGCTCGCGAAATTCCGCCTCGCTCATCTGATTCGCCATAATGCTGCGCGCCTTCTCCTCCGTATAGCCGCGCGAGCGCGTCAGACGCCGGATCCGCGTCTCCTCGCCAGCGTAAATATACCAGATCTCGTCGCAGACAAGGTCATAATGATCCTCCAGCAGAAGCGCGGCTTCCACGACAACGAACGGCGCTTCTCCATTTCTTTGCTCCTCCGCGATCTGTTCCACGATGTACTTTTTCACCGATGGGTGCATGATCCCGTTCAATTTCCGAAGCGCCAACGGATCGGCAAACGCCTTTTCCGCCAACAGATCCCTGCGGAGATTTCCCTGCGGATCAAGAGTTTCTGTCCCAAAAGCGTCCACGATCCGGTCATAACAGTCGTGGCCCGGCGTCTGCAGCAGCCGCCCGACCTCGTCCGCCTGGATCACACGGGCCTTATATTTCTCCTGCAGATAGGCGAGCACAGCGCTCTTCCCTGATCCCACGCCGCCGGTGATCCCAAGCACTTTCTTTTTTCCAGAACATCCTGCTGTCCTCTGTTCCACGTATAACTCCTGCTCCAAGCCCTGCTCCTCCACCCTGCATACCCTTATTGTCTGCATCTCTTCCTTCTTCCGGCTGCATCGGCCTGTCTTATCATTTCGCCTCGTACCAGTTCTCGCCGGAGTGGATGTCGACCTCGAGCCGCACCTTCAGCTGCGCCGCGTTCTGCATCTCCCGCAGCATGACCTCACGCACCTCGTCAAGCTCCTCGCGCGCAGTCTCAACGAGCAGCTCGTCGTGCACCTGCAGGATCAGCCGCGAGCGCATACCACGGCTTCGCAGGCAGTCGTTCACACGGTTCATCGCGATCTTGATGATGTCCGCCGCCGTTCCCTGAATCGGCGCGTTCATCGCCACGCGCTCCCCGAACGAACGCTGCATGAAGTTCGAGGAGGAAAGCTCCGGCACCGGGCGCCGCCGCCCGAACATCGTCGTCACGTAGCCGTTCTTCTTCGCGTCCGCCACGGTCCGGTCCAGAAACTGCTTGATTCCGGGGAACGTCTTGAAATACTGTTCGATATAGTCCTGCGCCTCCTGCCGCGTGATGCTCAGATCCTGGCTGAGTCCAAACGAACTGATGCCGTAGACGATGCCGAAGTTGACTGCCTTCGCGTTGCGGCGCAGCAGCGGGGTGACCTCCTCCGGCTTCACGTGGAACACCTGGGACGCCGTCGTTGTGTGGATGTCCTGCGCGTCGCGGTAAGCCTGGATCAGGCGCTCGTCGTCCGAAAAATGCGCCAGCACGCGCAGCTCGATCTGGGAGTAGTCCGCGTCAAGGAAGACAAAGCCTTCATCCGGCACGAACACCTTGCGGATCAGCCGTCCCAGCTCCATGCGCACCGGAATGTTCTGCAGATTCGGCTCCGTGCTGCTGATGCGCCCGGTCGCCGTGATCGTCTGATGGAATTTCCCGTGGATCCTGCCGTCCGGCGCGATATAATTTGCCAGACCGTCGGCGTAGGTGGATTTCAGCTTCGTCAGCTGACGGTATTCTAAGATATCCGCTACCATCGGGGATTCCTCGGCCAGCTTCTCCAGCACATCCGCCGCCGTGGAATAGCCCGTCTTCGTCTTTTTCCCGTGCGGAAGCTGCAGCTTCTCAAACAGGATCACGCCGAGCTGCTTCGGGGAGTTGATGTTAAACTCCTCCCCCGCCGCCTCATAGATCTTTTCCTCGAGCTCCGCGATCCGCCCGACCAGCTGCTCTCCATACACACGCAGCTCCTCCGCCTTCACGCGGATACCCTCGCGCTCCATATCCGCCAGCGTGTACACGAGCGGCATCTCAATCTGGGTAAACAGTTCCCACATGCCGAGCTCTCTCAGGCGATCGCACATCGCCTGCCGCGCCGCGAACACGGTAAGCGGCGTCATGCACACATAGTCCAGAAACGCGTCGGCATTCTGTTCTCTGGCGTCGGTGAGCGCGCTCTTCCCGAGCAGTTCCGCGCGCGACGGCAGTGTCCGGCCGAGGTATTCCAACGCAATATCCTCATACGCATAGCTATCCTTGAGCGGGTTGACCAGATAAGCCGCGATCGCCGCGTCAAACAGCTTCGCGCGCTGCTCACCCGGAATGTCCAGGAACGCCAGCTGTTCCTTCAGGTGGATCGTGCTCGCGGACGGCGCCTGCGCGATCAGTCCGGCAACCTGGCCGCAGAGATACTCCGACGTCAGGAAGCCCCCGGCCTCGATCCAATATGCACGCTCCTCGGAGGCGCAAAGCGAAACGCCCAGCATCTCCTGCCCCTCAAAGGCCAGCTGGAAGGCAAACGCCTGTCCGCCGATCTGCGCAAAAAGTCCCTCTGCCCGGGCAAGCTCCGTGATTTTTGTGAGAGACGCGTCCTTTTCCTCTTTTGCATCCCCTGCATTCTGAAAGCGTCCCAGCAGATTCTTGAACTCCAGTCTGCGGCAGAGCTCGAGCGCCTCTTTGGTATATAGATTCTGAATCTTCGCTTCCTGTTTCTTCAGCTCGAACGGTACGGCAAGATCGATCGTCGCGAGCGTCTTGCTCATCTGCGCCATGTCGTAATGCTCTGAAAGCGCCGTTCGCGCCTTGTTCGGCGTGATCTCATCGACATGCGCATAGGCTTCCTCAATGCAGCCGTACTGCGCGATGATCTTTGTCGCCGTCTTCTCCCCGATCCCCGGAACGCCCGGAATGTTGTCGGACGCGTCGCCCATCAGGGCTTTCACATCGATAAACTGCAGCGGCGTCACCTGGTATCGCTCCTGCACATCCTTCGCGTAATAATCCTCGATCTCCGTCCCTGTCGCCTTCGTCTTCGGGATGCGGATCAGGATCTCCTCCGTCGCGAGCTGCAGCAGATCGCGATCACCCGATACGATTGACACGGAAAGCCCCTGCGCCGCCATCTGGCGCGAGACCGTCCCCAGAATATCGTCCGCCTCATAGCCCTCGAGCTCCATTACCGGAATCTGCATGGCGCGCAGCATCTCCTTCATCAGCGGCACCTGCTCGTGCAGCTCCGGCGGCATCGGTTTGCGCGTGCCCTTGTAGCCCTCGAACATCTTGTGCCGAAACGTCGGCGCCTTCAGATCGAACGCTACCGCCACATAGCCCGCCTGCTCCTTCTCGAGCACCTTGAACATGATATTTAAAAATCCATAAACCGCATTCGTGTGGAGGCCTTCGCTGTTTGAGAGCGGCGGAAGCCCGTAGAACGCGCGGTTCAGTATGCTGTGTCCGTCGATCAGTACGATCTTTTCTTTCTGCGCCATATTCCTACCTCGCTTGCTATCCAATTCATTTTCCCAAAACATCTATATCTTATTATGTCCGTCACAGGTCTTCCCACCCATCGCAGCAGTCGCGATCGCGGCACAAGTCAATGGATAAAAAGAAAGTACGCCCCGAGCAGCGCCAGGATCGCCAGCCCTGCGACAAAAATATCCCGCAATACCAGGGACGCCCGGTGCATGATCACAGCCCTTCGCGCCGCATGGAGTTCATCGTCCAGCATTTTCCTGAAGTCATAATTCTGATGTTTTCCGGTGTCCAGCATGTCAAACGCCTTGTGCATCGTATAATAGATATCAAGCTCATCCATACAGTCCTCGCACTGGCTGACATGCTGCAGGAACTCTTCCAGCTCCTGGTATGACAGCTTCTTTTCCACAAAGCGGTTCACCATCCGCTTGGCCTCGACACACTTCATCGCATATCCTCCGGTCGCAATTGCCCGATCCATACCCTGCTGCCAGTTGTATCTGCTTCATTTCTTTCTATTCTAAATCTTTCTCGCCGGGCTGACAAGCCATAATTCAGCAAAATTACCGCTTCCTGCCGTTGGGCGTTTTTCAGAGATTATGCAGCATGAAATGCTGCATACAACAGAAAAAGTCCCGTAAAAACGAGACTTTTCTGATGCCGCTGGCCGGACTCGAACCGGCACGGTGTTACCCGCTTGATTTTGAGTCAAGTGCGTCTGCCAATTCCGCCACAGCGGCCGGTGCGGTGCATTCGCACGAATCATACCATACCACATTTCACGGTCAATTGCAAGGAGATTCTGCACGGCGCATCCTTGTAGGATTCTATACGGCTTATCCTTGTACCCCACCGATGCAAAGACTTGCCATCTCCCCGCCCTCCACAGCTAATACAGGGCTTTCTCAGTATTTCATATCCTTCAGAACGTCGCAGAAATCGAAAGTCGCGAAGTAATCCTTCGGAGTTTCCGCCCTGCGGATCAGCTGCGCGCTTCCGTCCTCGTGAAGCAGGATCTCCGCCGAGCGCAGCTTGCCATTGTAATTGTAGCCCATCGAGAAGCCATGCGCACCGGTATCGTGGATCACCAACAAATCTCCCATGTCGATCTTCGGGAGCATGCGGTCGATCGCGAACTTATCATTGTTCTCGCACAGGGAACCGGTCACATCGTACATATGATCGCAAGGCTCGTCCTCCTTGCCCATCACCGTGATGTGATGGTAGGCCCCATACATGGCCGGACGCATGAGGTTGACCGCGCAGGCGTCGACGCCGATGTACTCCTTGTGCGTGTGCTTCTCGTTGATCGCGCGCGTCACGAGGCAGCCGTACGGCCCGAGCATGTAGCGCCCAAGCTCCGTGTAGAGCGCGACGTCGCCCATGCCTGCCGGCACGAGAACTTCCTCATAGACCTTGCGGACGCCCTTGCCGATCTTGTGGATGTCGTTCTTCTCCTGGTCCGGACGGTATGGAATGCCGATGCCGCCGGAGAGGTTGATGAATTTGATCTTCGCCCCGGTCTTCTCCTTCAGCTTCGCCGCAAGCTCAAAGAGCACCTTCGCGAGCAGCGGATAGTAATCGTTCGTCACCGTGTTGCTGGCGAGGAACGCGTGAATGCCGAACTCCTCGACGCCCTTTTCCTTCATGATGCGGAACGCTTCCTCGATCTGCTCCGTCGTCATGCCATACTTCGCGTCGCCCGGGTTATCCATGATGTCGTTGCTGATCTTGAAGAGTCCGCCCGGATTGTAACGGCAGGACATCGTCTTCGGCAGGCTGCCCAGCGCCTGCTCCACCTTCGCGATGTGCGTGATGTCGTCCAGATTGATGACGCCGCCGAGCTCGGCCGCCTTCTGAAACTCCTCGACCGGCGTGTCGTTCGACGAAAACATGATATCATGTCCCTTGATCCCGATCGCCTCGGAGAGCATTAACTCCGTCATCGAGGAACAGTCGCAGCCGCAGCCGTACTCGTGCAGTATTTTGATCAGAAATGGATTCGGCGTCGCCTTCACCGCGAAATATTCCTTGTAACCCTTGTTCCAGGCAAACGCCTCATAGAGCTCTTTTACATTCTCCCGGATACCCTTCTCATCGTACAGATGGAACGGCGTCGGGTACTGCGCCGCGATCTCCTCCAGCTTTTCCTTTTTCACAAATGTCTCTTTCATTCCTATCGCTCTCCATTTTTACATTCGTATATATCGGTCGCGGACATTATATTCCAGCGCACTCTGTCTTGTCAATACGTTAATCTACCAAAGCCCAGTCTCCATGCGCAGCAATCCGTGGGCTTTAGTGTATTATGCGCATGCATATTCACGACGTCCCGAAGAACGCGTCGTCCCTGTGCTCATTGTCCACCAGGTGATTGTACTGCAAGATCTTGTAATCCGAAAGCCCGCTCTCCTTCTGCGCGTCCTCCCCGTAGCTGTAGAACGTCCCTTCGCTGTCGCGGTACACATTTCCGTTCACCACCGGGAAATCCTCCCTCTGCTCCATGAGGAACTTCTGATAACCGGAAAGGGGAAGTCCCGCCGCCTCCATCAGGATCCCGCCGAGATAGTTGACGCTGATCCCTTCATAATACTGATGCTCCAGCCCGTAGTTGCTCCAGATCAGGAAAGGCACCCGGTACCCCTGCTGCATGTAGTCCAGCGTCTCCTCGCTCTTGACGTTGCAGATGCGCTGCACCACATTCGTGATGTAGTCGGACGGTTGGTGATCGCCGAACATCAGCACGATCGTCGGCTCGTCCTGCTCCTGAAAATACAGGATCAGATCCTGCAGCGCCCGGTCCGTCTCGTTCATCAGCGTCAGATATTTCTCTGTCGCCAGCACGCTCGTCGTCTTCGGCGATACATTCGTCAGCTTCAGATAGGAAGTGAAATCCGGGGACGCCTTGCTGTAGCCGCCGTGGTTCTGCATCGTCACCAGATAGATGAACTTCCGCTCGTCCGGCTCCTTGTCCTCATACACCTCGATGATCTTGTCAAACGCCGCCCGGTCGCTGACATAGCCCCGCATTTTGTGCGGGCTGACAAAGTTCTTCAGACTCAGAAACTCGTCGAAGCCAAACAGATCGTACACGATGTTCCGGTCCCAGCCGGAGGCGTTGTACGGATGGATCGCCGTCGTCTGGTATCCCAGAGATTTTAGCTGGCTCGCCAGCGACGGCGTCTCCTCGTTGATATACTGCTGATAGGGCACGCTGCCCGCAGGCAGAAACGCCATCGAATCCCCGGTCAGAAGCTCAAACTCTGTGTTCGCCGTATTGCCCCCTTTGACAGAGACATAAAGCTCGCCGCCGATCGCCTCCTCCTGCATCATCTTGAAGAACGGCAACACCTCTTCGCTCGTCTCGAAGTCGCCCCAGACGGACAGGTCGGAAAACGCCTCGTCCATGATCACAACAACATTCGGGCGCTCCGAACTGACTTCGCCGCTGTCTTTTCCGGCTTTCCCCTGTCCTTCGGTTTTCTCTTGTCCTTCCGTTTTCCCTTCTCTTTCGCCCTCTTCGTCCTGCGGCGCATATTCCGCTTCAAGCTCCGCCACGCGCGAGGTCGAATAGCCGTCCGGCTCCTCAATGTTCAGAAAGCGCAGATTCCCGAGGAAAGCCGCCGCGATGCCGTTGTTCCGATACAGGACATTGAGCGTGAACAGCGTCGTGTCCATGCCGAAGAAGCTCTGCACCTGGCTCTTCTGAATGCCGGTGAGATAGACGCACAGCAAAAGAGCGAAGGCAAGCGCGCCGGAAAAGCGCAGTTTCTTCTTATGAAATGCAAAGCTTACCCCGCTCGAAAGCGCCAGGATCCACAGGAAGATGATGAGGACCAGGGCCTGCTTCCACTGCAGCGTAAACGAATAATTGCCTGCCACAGACGCAGCCGTGCCGATCGACAGCAGGTCCCACGGGACGATCGGAGTGCCACGGAAGTTCACGACAAAATAGTTCGCAAGCCCGAACAGCATCGGGACCAGCGTCGCAATGCTGTAGCCAAGCCGCACGCTGCCGCACAGAAACGCCAGAAATCCATAGAGAAAGTAAAAGAAAAGCAGATTCAGGATGATGATCGGCAGATCCAGATCCGCGATCACATGCGTGTAATTCTCAAGCGCCAGAAACGCAGCCGCGGGCAGCAAAAGGCTGAAGATTGCCGACAGGACGCGGCCGAACGAGACCCCAAGCAGCACGAACACTCCCAGCGCGACCGCGGAGATCAGCGCAGTCGCCAAAAGCGCCGCGTCCAGGCCTTCCCCTGCAATCGCGAGTCCTGCCGCAAGCAATGCGGCCGCGGTCACGATCATCGCTCCCGCAGCCCTTGGTTTTGTAAATTTAGTTTTTTGATTCTCTGATCTTTGTTTCCCTGTACTTTGTTTCTTTTCCGACATGACTCTTCCCTGCGATTCCATTCGTAACTCAACGGCCCTGCGGCCTTATGGCTTTTTGATATGCTGATGTGTGAAAAGATGATCCTGGCAATATTCGTAATTCCCGTCGCATTTTGAGCAGAAACGGAATTCCAGATGCGCGCCGTCCTCTTCTGTCCGCCCGCAGACCGCGCACTTATGCCGCGTGCCGCCCTTGGGCTGCACCTTTTTCACATTCCGCTTGAATTCGTTGCGCCGGTGCACTTCCTTCGGTGAGAATCGCCTGACATTGCGGGACATCAGGAAGAAGATCAAAAAGTTCAGCAGAGACATCACGATCGAGATGCGGTCCGCCCAGCCTCCCTGCACCAGGGACAGAACGATGAAGAAGCCGTAGACCAGCCCCATCCACTTCATCTTGATCGGGATCAGGAAATACAGCAGTACCTCCATCTCCGGATACGTGAGCGCAAACGCGAGGAAGATGGACATGTTGATGTAATAGGTGCTGAAATAGCCGTACATATGCCCGACATAGAACAGCAGAAACGCGCCGATGATCGTGAAGATAATGCCGGAGAAAATATACACGTTAAACTTAAACGCGCCCCAGGTGTACTCCAGCGAACGCCCCAGAGAAAAGTAAAAATACAGCATGATGATCGTGAAGATGTCCAGGCCTCCCGGCGGGATCAGAAGCCAGGTCACCAGACGCCAGACCTGTCCGCGCATGATCAGGCCCGGATGCAGCGTCAGATATCCTTGCACCTCAGGCATCAAAAGCGCGATCACATACCCTGCAATGTACATGCCGATGATGATGGCCGGCAGGTTGTGAATCGCATATTTTCCATACTTCCGCTCTAATTTTTCCAAAAAGCCCATGCTCTGTCCTCTTCTCTTCTATAAGATCATTTCAGATCTCAATTATCTTTGAACATTATAATTTTGCAGGGACAATTTGTCAATCGAGCAGACTTTTGTTTTGTGCTTCTTTAGATTTTTTTAAGAAAGAGGAGACGGCTTCGGAATGTAGAGCTGGTCTCCCTGTCGAAGATTGTAGACGTCGAGGTACGGGTTTGCGAAGATCAACGCCGACACGCGGACATGATACTTCTTTCCGAGCAGATACAGGCTGTCGCCTTTCGCGATCGTGTGTATAAAACCAATGCATTTGCCGGTGTTTTCCATGATTTGCTCCCTGAAAAGTGATCTGTTCTAGTATATGTACGCTTTTCTCATTGGGAAGCACAGATCCGGATGGCAGGTGAAATACTGCTGTCGGTCAGCCAAACAGCTTCTTCAGATTCTCCATGCGGGAAGCGGCCGAAAGCAGCAGATGATCCGCAAGCGTGAGTGCTGTCATCGCCTCGACGACGACCGCCGCGCGCACGACGATGATTGGATCATGACGGCCTTTGATCGTCTCTTCATGGCATTTTCCGTCCCGCCCGAGCATGCTCTGCGGCTGTGCGATCGAGGGCGTCGGTTTAAAAGAGGCGCGCACGAGAATCGGGCTGCCGTCGCTGATGCCGCCCAGGATGCCTCCGCTGTGATTGGTCGTCTTGCAGGGAACGCCGTTCTCATCCGGCGCGTAGCAATCGTTGTTCTCAGACCCCTTGTATTCGGCGACATGCGTACCGTCTCCGATCTCTACGGCCTTGACCGCCCCGATGGACATGACCGCCTTTGCCAGGTTCGCGTCAAGCTTCTCAAAGACCGGTTCGCCAAGTCCCGCGGGCACATGCTCCGCGATGCACTCCACCACGCCACCGCAGGAATCCTGCGCGCGCATACACTCCTCCAGGTAGACGGCAGCCCGCTTCGCCGCCTCCTCATCCGGCATGTACAGCGGATTGTTTCCGGCTGTGGAGAGATCCATATGGGAACGGTCGATCTGCACGGGACCGATCGCGCTCACATATGCGCGGACCGTGATCCCCAGCTCCTGCAAAAGCTTCATCGCGACTGCTCCTGCCGCCACGCGTCCAATCGTCTCGCGCCCGGAGGAGCGCCCGCCGCCGCGGTAATCGCGGAAGCCGTATTTCACATCATATGGATGATCGGCGTGTCCCGGGCGGTAAAGCTCAGAGATATTGCCGTAATCCCGGGAGCGCTGGTCCTGATTGCGCACCAGCAGGGAGATCGGCGTGCCCGTAGTCTTCCCCTCAAACACCCCGGAAAGGATCTCGACTGCGTCCGCCTCCGCGCGCGCGGTCGCATAACGGTTCTGTCCCGGCCGGCGACGGTCGAGGTATGCCTGGATGTCCGCCTCGTCAAGCGAGAGACCCGCGGGACAGCCGTCGATCACGACGCCGATGCCCTTTCCGTGCGATTCTCCCCAGGTCATGATCCTGAAAACGCTTCCGAATGTCGATCCAGCCATAGTATTGTTTCTCCTTGCATTGTCATTTCTTAAATTTCTTATGTATTTTACCAGACTTTCCTTCGTAAAATACCGGATTTATCCTTGCGCCTACTCCCCGCATTTCGAGATCAGGATGCAGTTCGGCGTCTCGATCTTAAGCGGCCTGCCTTTCATGACAAGCAGTCCTTTGTCATAATCGATCGTGAAGAAGCGGATCTCGTTCGTCTCATGATTCAGCACCACCAGCGTCCGCTCGCCCGGAAGAACATCGATGTCCTTCGGGTAATCTCCGCTGATCGGCAAGACGCAAAGCCGCGTGAGCATACCGGTCTCCTGGTCGATCCGGAACACCGCCACCGTATTCTCTCCCGCGGTCGACGCGTACAGGTACTTTCCGCTCGGAGAAAGCTTCATGCCGCAACAGGCGCTGCCCATGCTCTCCGGATCGCGCAGCACAGAGATCTCCTGGATCTTCTCGAAGTCCGGCGATTTCCCGGAACCGTCGTAGCGGTAGACTGTGATCTCGTTCGTCAGCTCCGCGTTGAGATAGGCAAATCTGCCGTCCAGACTGAAGGTCAGAAGCCGCGGACCGGAATCCAGCTTGCAGCGCAAAATGTCATAGAGGTTCAGCTTCCCTGAAAGCTCGTCGACCTGGTACAGCTTGACCTGATCGATCCCGTTGTCCACGGCGCAAAGATATTTGTCATCCGGCGTCGGGATCACACAGCTCACATGCGGGCGGAAATTTCGCTCCGCCACGCTGCCGATTCCCTTGTGGAAAATACCGTCCATCACAGAGCCGAGACGCCCGTCCTTGTGCGTGTGCACCACGGTCACCTTCCCGTCGTGATAACCGCCTACAAAGAGGAACCTGCCGTTTCGATCCGTCGAGAGATAACAGCCGCGCATTCCGTCGATCCCGACCTTATTAATCGGCTCCAACCCGCCGTCCGGCAGGATCTTCAGCACCTCGACGCCCTCGTCCGCGATCGAGTAAAGATACTTGCCGTTATAGGACTTGGTCATGTGGGACGCGTTGTTCACCGGAACGACCTCTCGTTCCGTCATATGTCCCGCTTCTATATCAATGTCATAGACATGGATCCCGATGCTGCTCCCATGCGTGTACGTTCCCACGTACGCAACGTATTTATCCTTGTTCTTCTTTTCCATCCCGCGGCCTCCAAACATGCGTAGCTTCTTTCGATACGCTTTTATTTGGATTGTAGCACAATATGCCTGAAAATGCCACCCCGCATTTCCAAATATAATTTTGCTTATTTTCTTAAAATCTATTGACAGCACCCATAGAATGAGTATAATCATATGCAACGCTTGTTTAGTAAATGTAAACTTTTTGTTTAATTATATTTCACGGGAGGATACCATGAAGATCGGCGCGAAATTAAAAGAGCTCCGCATCGCCAAGAATCTGACGCAGGAGGAGCTGGCGGACCGCGCGGAGCTGTCGAAGGGGTTTATCTCACAGTTGGAGCGTGACCTGACCTCCCCTTCCATCGCGACGCTGGTGGACATCTTACAGTGTCTTGGCACAGATCTGCAGGAATTTTTCAGCGCTCCGGCGGACGAACAGATCGTGTTCCACGACGCGGACTATTTTGAGAAGATCGACACGGAACTGAAAAATAAGATTGAATGGATCATCCCGAACGCCCAGAAAAACATCATGGAGCCGATCCGTCTGACGCTCGAGCCAAACGGCTCCACCTATCCGGATATTCCACACGAGGGCGAGGAGTTCGGCTACGTGCTCTCCGGGAGCATCACGATTCATCTGGGAAATCGTACTTACAAGGCGAAAAAGGGCGAAGCCTTTTATTTCACACCAAGTACACAGCACTTTATTTCGGCAAACGGCAAGACAGGCGCAGCGTTGATCTGGATCAGCACCCCGCCGAATTTCTGAGAACTGCTCGTGTGCAGTACGTTCTAACCTTAGTACAGCAGTCTTGCAGGCGTTCGGAGAATTTCTGAGGACTGCAAGCATACAAAACGTTTTAACAGCATGGAAACCCGGAATGGATCTTCCTATCTGAATTTCCGCTGCGGAGGGATACATATGAGCAACAAACTGATCGATCTGGTGGAAATCACAAAATCATTCGACGGCGAGGTCGTGCTGGATGATCTGAATCTGTATATCAGGGAAAACGAATTCCTGACGCTTTTAGGCCCTTCGGGCTGCGGCAAGACGACGACGCTGCGCATCATGGGCGGCTTCGAGACGCCGGATAAGGGCAAAGTCATCTTCAATGGAGAGGACATCACCAATCTCCCGCCGAACAAGCGCCAGCTCAACACGGTGTTCCAGAAGTACGCGCTCTTCACACACATGACCGTCGCGGAGAACATCGCGTTCGGCCTGAAGATCAAGAAAAAGAGCAAAGACTATATCAACGACAAGATCAAGTATGCCCTGAAGCTGGTAAATCTCGACGGCTTTGAGAACCGCATGCCGGACTCCCTAAGCGGCGGCCAGCAGCAGCGCATCGCGATCGCGCGGGCCATCGTGAACGAGCCGAAGGTGCTTCTACTCGACGAGCCCTTGGGCGCGCTCGACCTCAAGCTGCGTCAGGACATGCAGTACGAGCTGATCCGCCTCAAGAACGAGCTCGGCATCACCTTTATCTATGTCACCCACGATCAGGAGGAAGCCCTGACGATGTCGGACACGATCGTCGTCATGAACCAGGGCTACATCCAGCAAATCGGCACGCCGGAGGACATCTACAACGAGCCGCAGAACGCGTTCGTCGCAGACTTCATCGGCGACAGCAACATCATCTCCGGCACGATGATCGAGGATCGTCTTGTCGAGATCCTCGGCGCGAAGTTCCCCTGCGTGGACGAAGGCTTCGGACACAACACACCGGTGGACGTGGTGATCCGTCCGGAGGACATCGATCTGCTGAAGCCCGAAGAAGGCACGATCCAGGGCGTCGTGTCCCACCTGATCTTCAAGGGCGTCCACTACGAGATGGAGGTGCAGGCGAACGGCTTCGAGTGGCTCGTGCACAGCACGGATCTGTTCCCGGTGGGCACCCCGGTCGGCATCCATGTGGATCCGTTCGACATCCAGATCATGAACAAACCGGAATCTGAGGACGAGGAGGCAGTCGGAGTCAATGAGTAAGGGAAAGACCAAATGGCTGCTCTCCGGCCCTTTCCTGGTCTGGAGCGTCGCCTTTATCGTGATACCTCTTTTCATCATCGTCTACTACGGTCTGACGACCGCGGACGGCGCGTTCACTCTGTCCAATATTATGCAGATGGGGACGCCGGAGAATGTCAAAGCGCTCGTCTACGCGCTCGTGCTCTCCGTCATCAGCACCGTGATCTGTCTTGTGATGGCCTATCCGCTGGCGATGATCTTAAGCAGCATGAATTTCAACGCCAACGGCTTTATCGTGATGATCTTCATCATCCCGATGTGGATGAATTTCCTGCTGCGCACGCTTGCGTGGCAGACGCTGCTTGAAAAGAGCGGCGTCATCAACATGCTGCTCGGCGCTTTGCACCTGCCAAAGCTGAACATCATCAACACGCCCTACGCGATCGTCCTCGGCATGGTCTACAATTTCCTGCCGTTCATGCTATTGCCGATCTACAACAGTCTGATCAAGATTGACCAGAACGTCGTCAACGCGGCGCGCGACCTGGGCGCGAACGGATTTCACACCTTCTGGCGCATCATCTTCCCGCTCAGCCTTCCGGGCGTCATCAGCGGGATCACAATGGTTTTCGTCCCGGCGCTCACGACTTTCGTCATCAGCGATCTCCTGGGCGGCGCGAAGATCCTGCTGATCGGCAACGTGATCGAGCAGAAATTCAAGCAGGGCAACAACTGGAACGTCGGCAGCGGCCTGTCGCTGGTTTTGATGGTCTTCATTCTGATCAGCATGGCCATTATGCATAAATACGACAAAGAGGGAGAGGGGGTCGCGTTCTGATGCGGAATATTCTCAAGAAGTTTTACCTCTTCTTTATCTTCGTTCTGCTGTACGCGCCGATCCTGACGCTGATCGTGCTTTCCTTCAACGCCTCGCGGACGCGCGCGAAATGGGGCGGCTTTTCGCTCAAGTGGTACGCTGCTCTGTTCCGGAACGAGACGATCCTGCAGGCACTCTACAATACCCTGCTGATCGCGCTGCTCTCGGCGCTGATTGCGACCGTGATCGGCACAATCGCCTGCATCGGACTGAATTCCATGAAAAACGGGATGCGCATGTTCTGGTTCAACATCGCGAACATTCCCATGCTGAACGCGGAGATCGTCACGGGCATCTCGCTGATGATGCTCTTCATCGCGGTCGGAAACCTGCTCTCCTTCGTCGGAGGCGGCGTCACGTTCGGCTTCTGGACGATATTGATCGGGCACATCACGTTCAACCTGCCGTACGTGGCCTTAAGCGTCATGCCCAAGCTCAAGCAGGTGAACATGTCAACCTACGAGGCGGCGCTCGACATCGGCGCGTCGCCGATCTACGCTTTCTATAAGGTGATTCTTCCGGACATCATGCCCGGCGTGCTCTCCGGCTTCCTGCTGGCGTTCACGATGTCGCTCGACGACTTCATTATTACACACTTTGTGAAAGGGCCGGGCTTCGACACACTGTCGACCAAGATCTACACGGAAGTGCGCAAGGGGATCAAGCCAGAAATGTACGCGCTGTCGACGCTCATGTTCGTCACGGTGCTGCTGCTTCTGATTATCGTCAATCGGAAGCCGCGGGCACGGGAGCAGAAGGTTCGTGTTTAGTTTACGTCATCATGGCGGCGTCGGCTGTAATAGTCCGCTGTCCGCCGATTGTTCTCTTACATCTGTCTGCCTGCGTCGGACTACGTCCGCCTCAGATCAGACATCTGTATCGAACATGTCGGAACAGCCGGACCACCACAGCCCTCCGCCGGGTAGTGTATCTCAGGCGGAAAAAGACAATTTGTGTAGAGTTGCTTTTATCCTCTTCCGGCTGCAATACACCGTACAGCAGAAGGCCGTATAGTAGTATCGCAGCCGTAGACAGGAACCGCAGGGATTTCCGGGGCTTTTCCGGCACAAACTGAAAAAAGAAAGTCTTTCGTTTCCCAACATGTATCTACAGTTTTGCCGGGAAAGTTCCCAGGAAGGGTACCGTGCGATTCCGTCCGAATACAACATACGAAGTAAACTAAACACGAATTTAATATATGCAATTAATGAGGAGGAATTTGGCATGAAAAAATTGATGTGTATCATATTAACCGGGATTCTTGCGGCCTCGCTGCTGACAGGATGTGGCGGCGCGAAGTCTGAGAGTTCCAAGTCTGCCGACGCCGGCAAGGTCGTCGTCTACAACTGGGGCGAGTATATCGATCCGGATGTGCTCGACATGTTCGAGGAGGAAACCGGCATCGAAGTCGTGTACGACGAGTTCGAGACGAACGAGATCATGTACCCGAAGATCGAGACCGGCGCCGTCTCCTACGACGTCGTCTGTCCGTCCGACTATATGATCCAACGGATGATCGAGAACGATCTGCTCGCGGAAATCAATTTTGACAATATTCCGAATCTGAAAAATATCGGTGAAGAGTATCTGGAAGCCTCGAAAGGCTTCGACCCGGAGAACAAGTATTCCGTCCCCTACTGCTGGGGCACGGTCGGCATCCTCTACAACAAAACGATGGTCGACGAGCCGGTCACGAGCTGGGATATCCTCTGGGATGAGAAGTACGCCGACAACATCCTGATGCAGAACAGCGTGCGCGACGCGTTTGCGGTCGCCCTGAAGCGCCTCGGCTACTCGCTCAACACGACGAGCGAGGAAGAGCTCTCTGAGGCAGCTGACACCCTGATGGAGCAAAAGCCGCTCGTACAGGCTTATGTGATCGACGAGGTGCGCGACAAGATGATCGGCGACGAAGCCGCGCTGGGCGTGATCTACTCCGGCGAGGCGATCTACACGCAGCGCGAGAACGAGAATCTGGAGTATGTGATCCCGGACGAAGGCTCCAACATCTGGATCGACAGCTGGGTCATCCCGAAGAACGCACAGAACAAGGAGAACGCGGAGAAATTCATCAATTACATGTGCGAGGCTGAGATCGCGCTGAAGAATTTCGAGTACATCACCTACTCCACTCCGAACACGGCGGCGCGCGAGCTGATCGAGGATGAGGACATCAAGAACAGTACGATCGCCTTCCCGCCCGCCGAAGATATGGCGCGCTGCGAGACTTTCCAGTACCTTGGGGACGAGGTCGACAATATGTACAATGATTACTGGAACAAAGTGAAGTCGAGCTGATCCCGTATTCGGTAAACTTCGAACGGAACCGCACGGTACCCTTCCTGGGAGCTTTCCCGGCAAAACCGTAGATACACATTGGAAAGCGAAAGGTTTTCTTTCTTCGGTTTGTGCCGGAAAAGTCCCGGAAATCCCTGCGGTTCCTGTCTACGGCTTTGACGGGCATTCGAGAAACTATGAGACGAATAATCAAGTGGAATATCAGACAGATTCATGAAGATATGACCGTCGAGCAGTTCCTGCGTGGGCGCGGATGTTCGCACCATGTGCTGACACGCCTGAAGCAGACGGAACGCGGGATCCTGCTGAATGGAGAATGGGCTTACACAAATCAGAGACTGAAAGCGGGGGACGTCCTGACGATACGGATCGTCGAGGAGCAGTCCTCCGCTGATCTTGTGCCTGTACAGATGCCGCTGGACATCGTCTATGAAGATGAGGATCTGCTCGTTGTCAACAAGCCGAGCGACATGCCGATTCACCCTTCCATCAACAATTATAAGAATACCCTCGCAAACGGCATTATGTATTATTTCACTTCGCAGGGTATCCCTTTCGTCTATCGCTGTATCAATCGCCTCGACCGCGATACCAGCGGTCTTCTCATCATCGCAAAGCATTACCTGAGCGCTGCAATCCTCTCCCGCATATCCGCCGAACGGCAGATCCACCGGGAGTACCTTGCCATCGTCGAGGGGATTTTGCCGGAGTCCGGCACGATCAACGCGCCGATCGCGCGCCTCGACGGCTCCGTCCTGATGCGCTGCGTGGACTACGAGCGCGGGCAGCGCGCCGTGACACATTTTCGCAGACTCAGCGCCTGCAAAACCGACTGTGACTCTACGACTCAGGATAGTTTCAAACGCTCGTCCACCGCATCTGCGAAATCGCTTCCACGCTTTCTATCTCTCGCCACCGTCACGCTCGAGACCGGCCGCACACACCAGATCCGCGTACACATGAGCCACATCGGGCATCCGCTCATCGGCGATTTCCTCTACAATCCGATATCTTCGTTTGGTCGTCAGGCGCTGCACTCACACAAGCTGGAGTTCCCGCACCCGATCACGGGCGAACCGCTCTCTTTCACCTGCGAGATGCCGGAGGACATGAGACGTGTCGTTTGCCTGGGCGACTCCGCATAAGCTTCGCTGCGCAGCCTGCGGAATCTGGCATCAGAGCTCCGATTTGAGGAATCTCTCGATTCGCTCTGTATTTTTCAGAGAAAGCTCCGCGATTTCCGCAAAATCCCGCCATTTTGAGACAGCTTCCCGAACCTGATTCATACATTTCTCTGCTTCTGCCTTTTTTATTCCGGCCTTTTGGGCAACCTCTCTGAGATCCGCTTCGGTTATACTATCCGCCTTTCCATTGATCAGCATTTGATGCGCGTTTACCCAGATGCTGTTCGCATTGTATGAAAACGTCATATCATATGCCGGCGACAAACGCCATCGACCCTTTTTATCCATCAGAAAAGTAATGTTCTTTGTATGATCATCGTAATTTCTGGCAAATTCATTAAACAGCATCCTTTTGTACAGCTGCAGGAAATCACTGTGGGGGAGCATAAGCTGTCTCATCACCTGAAATGCGTCTTCATAAGAATAGATCCTGGGGGAGTTGAAATCCATATGCACCATCGCACACAGGCTCTGCATATGGAGTTTTTCCCCCTTGTCGTCTGTACGGTCAAATCGCTTTGTCATAAAATGTGCTCTGCCATTCTCCCTGTATAAGCGGCATTCACTCATTTTAATCCCCGCTTCTTCCGCCATGAGATAATATGCGTATTCGATTCTCGTGTACTCCCTGCTGTCCGGCTCCTGATCCTTGTCCCTGTTGTTTGAAATATCATCGAATTTCAGCAGCCAGTACCCATACCCTTCCCCTGCATCGATCTGACCGGAACGGATCTCGCCTGTGTCCGGCTTCCACGCGATGAGCGTCTTGGCTCTTGCCCCGCCGACAGAGGAGCTTCCCTGCATTAATTGCGCGATCATATTCTGATCATGTGCGATATGCAGGCTTTCTTTTTCCGATAGAATATCGGAGGCAAGCGTTGTCAGAGCGTCGATGTCAATCTCTTTCCCGACATCGACAAGGTCAGCTGAGGGTTCATATTCCAGAGCTCCCATGCCCCTTTGTCCCACATAACACAGTTTTTCAAGTGCGGTCAGATCATTTTCCGTCCTGCCCTGACTTAACAGATAACTTCTTATCACGATATTACCGAATTTATCGGGCAGGGAATCCGCAAATATTCCCGGCAGTCCGCTGTAAGTCGCTTCCGGTAACGCAGGAAATGAATAAGTCAGCTCAGACAACGGCATCGTGAGCGGGGCGACTTCTATACCGCTTCCCAGAAAATTCCTGTCGTACTGAAACCCGATCAGCCCACTCTCCTGCATGTGCAGATAACCGATCGTGGATCCCCACAGTTTCACTTTTACTGTCTCTACAGCCATCGTCTACCTCTCTCTTTACTCGTCTTCTCCCCAAACCCATCCTGATCCGGGTCCGACTTTATTCGATCTTGCTCTCTGTCTTGCAGGCTTTCGCTCATACAGCGCCTTGAAATCCGGCTGCGGCTCCGGAATCAAAAGATCCAGATTTTGGGCAAGTCCCAGAGACCCTAGAATTTTTATATAATTCGAGATTTTGGAGTCTACGCCGCTCTCTATGCGCACCTCCGTGCTGGAGGAAATGCCGCATCTGTCCGCGAGTTCCGCCTGCGTAATGTTCCGTGCGATGCGATACTGCCTGATCCTGGCACCAAGTTCCTTCAGGATATCCTGTTCCCTTTCATTCCCGCTTATCTTCATGCAATCACCTTTTTCTCATATTTGCATAATTAGATTATAATAGTCCTCTTATTTTGTCAAGTATGATAAATTATATTACAGGAACCGCTTCGTGGACCCTGTAATCGATTTGCGGCGCGTATCCGCGCCTTTTATCAGAATCTGTTTCACAGCTTCCGATAAGTTATATTATTTCATGCAAGTCTATCACTGGCATATCGCAGATATCATCACTCTCTATTCTTCCCACAAAATGAAATATGTCCCCGAACAGAGGACATACTTTACATTTTAAAATTATGTTTCATTCAAATCGGTCTTTTCACTTATTTCGTTATATTGATCCCTGAGCTGCGCTAAATGCTCAATTATGTTTGGATTCCACGGAATCAGCTCCGATACCCTGTCACATGGAAACTCTTCACACAGACCGCAGAACTTCGCTCCATGCTCCTTTACGCACGCATGAATCCTGCATCTCCCCGAATCCGCCCATTCCGGAACAATACCGTCCGCCTGTATGCAACCCGGACACTCGCCTGCCTTCATTTTATCACAGGTGTCGCAGCATTCCCCGCACGCAGTGATCGCCGAAAAATCAACCTTCTCCATCCGACATGTACTGTTCATGATTTTTTCCATCTCCGCAGGTGTAATAATAACAGCAGTACATTCGTATCAATTACTGCATAATATTTCATGAAGAACTACCTTTTTCTTTCTGCTCTTACCGCCTGAATTTCTGCATTGATCTCGTCAAGCGACATTTCCGGAACATCTGCCGCCTGTCTTCTTAATTCATGAAAAGCGTTTTTCGCCTCTTCTCCCGTTATTGTATTTTGTGGCAATGTTGCCTCGAAAGGAAGCCCTCTCACCATTTTGCTTCTGTTCATAAACATACGAAACGCCGTCGGCAAATCCATTCCAAGCTTCTCATATATCTCTGTCACTTCCTGTTTCAATTTTTTATCCGCCCTGAACTGAATCAATACCTGCTCCGCCATAACGCTTCTCCTTGTATTTGTTTCGCAGTGATTTTGTATTTGTCTGTATGACTATTATAAATCCTTTTCTCTGTCAGTTCAATATTCTTAGGGTAAATAACAAGCCGAGAGTCAATATCCTTAACAAATCACTAAAAAACAGCTCTTTATCCCAATCCTGCACAGTTTCTCACCGAACCTTCTCCGGGAAGCCGACCTTCTTCTGCACCTTGCGCAGCGTCTTCTGGGCGTAGTAGCCCGCCTTCTCAGCGTTGTTCTTGATCGCACTGTCGATGTAGGCCTTGTCCTGCTCAAGCTCCGCGACGCGCTTCTGCAGCGGATCAAGCACCGACACGACCGCCTCGCCAACCGCCTCCTTGAACTGGCCGTAACCGCTGCCGGAGAATTCCTTCACGACCTCGTCCGGCGTCTTGTTCAGGCACGCGCAGTAGATGTCGATCAGGTTGCGCAGTCCCGGCTGCTCCTCGCAGTAACGGATCTCGCCGACGGAGTCCGTCACGGCGCGCTTGCACTTCCTGCGGATCGTGTCCGGATCGTCCATGAGGTAGATGCTGGCGTTCGGGTTCTCGTCCGACTTGCTCATCTTCTTCGTCGGATCCTGCAGACTCATGATCTTCGCCCCGGTCTTGCCGATGTAGGCCTCCGGAATCGTAAACACATCGCCGTAGATCGCGTTGAAGCGCTGCGCGACGTCGCGCGTCAACTCCAGATGCTGCATCTGGTCGATGCCTACCGGCACCACGTCCGCCTGATACAGCAGGATGTCCGCCGCCATGAGCACCGGATAGGTGTAGAGTCCGGCGTTGATGTTGTCCGCATGCTTCGCTGACTTATCCTTGAACTGCGTCATGCGGTTCAGCTCGCCCATGTAGGTAAAGCAGTTCAGGATCCACGCGAGCTCTGCGTGCGCGGAGACATGTGACTGATAATACAGACAGTTCTTTTCCGGATCCAGCCCGGCCGCGATGTAGAGCGTCAGAAGCGCACGCGCGCGCTTCCGCAGCGTCGCCGGATCCTGTCGCACCGTGATCGAATGCATGTCAACCACCGAATAAAAGCACTCATATTCGTCACTCAGCTTCACCCAATTCTTCAGGGCGCCGAGATAATTTCCCAAAGTCAGCGAACCGGTCGCCTGCATCCCGCTGAACAATACTTTTTTTCCATCGATCATAATTGTCCCTCCAAGTCACTCCTCGCGGACTTTATCCGCACAGTCATTCAAATATTTCCCGCAGGCCCCATTTTTTCCCTGCCTGCAGGCACAACGCAATTTTATCATTTCCATATAGCAAAGTCAAGGTTGTGCAAAACGGCCGTATCTGTTAGAATACCATTAGTCTGACAGGCAAACTGCCGCGAAACGGTCTGCTCTCTATACAACAGACGCGCCCGCGACAGTCTTTGCCGCAAAATCTATTTGACTACATTATCAGGAAAGGATCTGATCACAAATGGAAAAAATCGCAAGCTTCACCATCGACCACATCAAACTTCTCCCGGGACTCTATGTCTCGAGAAAAGATCACATCGGCGCGGAGACCGTCACCACCTTCGACATCCGCATGACGAAGCCGAACGGCGAGCCGGTCATGAACACGGCGGAGGTGCACACGATCGAGCACCTTGCCGCGACGTTTCTGCGCAACCACCCTCA
This sequence comes from uncultured Lachnospiraceae bacterium, assembly GCA_947626285.1. Taxonomy (GTDB): domain Bacteria; phylum Bacillota; class Clostridia; order Lachnospirales; family Lachnospiraceae; genus Choladousia. The sequence goes on along the minus strand of CANQRR010000002.1, from coordinate 72,224 downwards.
GTACGGCGACAAAACTGTCTACTTCGGTCCCATGGGCTGCCGGACCGGCTTCTATCTTCTGCTCGCGGGCGACTATGAGTCAAGGGACATCGTCTCACTCATGATCGAAATGTTCACCTTCATCCGCGATTACCGAGGCGAAGTGCCCGGTGCCTGCGCGAAAGACTGCGGCAACTACCTCGACATGAATCTCCCGATGGCGAACTGGCTCGCGGACCGCTACCTGCGTGAAGTGCTGACCAATATTGATGACACACGACTTGTCTATCCGGCATAACAGCATATTTGCGAAAATTAGATCTATATAGTCATGCATTCTGATTATTCGTAAAACCAGATATTTCAACATATGCACAGCACAGTCGCCAGGCTGATCCGTTTGGATTTCTGATGTGTTTTCCGACAAATACCATACAGCTGGTTTTGTCGGGAAACACTCGAGAAGAGTACCGAACGAATCTGCCCGGCGACGTCCATTTTCTTTATTTACCTAATCGGGTACCCCTTGAGGTAGTATTCCCTCACAAACCGCACCAGCTCTTTCTCACCCCTCTGGTCGAGGATCCGAAGCATGCCATGCAACTCCTTGTGCGTCTGCGGATGAAGCAGAACGTGACTTCTCCCCTGCTCAAAGTATCTGAGCGGGTCGTGCTGCGTGTAGGTGCCTTTATTATAGTTCTTCGACGCGCAGATCCGGTCCATCAGCATCTCCGCCACATATTTCCGCGGCATCTGCACCGGCCGGAGCGGGTGCCGCCGGTCTGGCGCGTTGGGCGTATAGTCCGTCCAGTACTCAAAATGATGCCGGTTGCGTCCCTTGTGATGCATCCACGCGTCAGAATATCCTTTTACCTTTCGCTCGCCGTTGTTCGGACTGCTCTTTCCGTCGTCATAATACCGAAAGCCCATGAAAAGCTCCGACGGCATATACTTCGACAGGTCATGCAGCAGTCCCTGCCGATACAGCCCGATGCGGAAGCAATGCTTCATCACGAGCAGCTTGTGCTCCGTGATCGTGCGCAGATGCCCGCTGACCTTCTCCCAGGTCATCCGCGGTTTCTCTTTTTCCGTATTTCTTTTTGCCTTCATTCTACCATTTCCTTCGCTCTGTTTCTCCGACGCTTTCTCCCCTCAAGGACCATGACCGTGCGCGCCGGCACTGAAAACGCCTTTGCGTCCTCCAACGCCTCCTGCTCCTCCTTCGGGATAAAGCTGATCTTCCGCGACGTGTCCATCGCCACGCTCCAGCTCATCCCCTTCGGCAGGATCGGCAGCGCAAATTCCTGCGGAATCCAGTTGAAATTGTAGGCGACGTAGAGGAAATCGTCCTCCCCCGCGTACGCCCCGCAGTACATACAGCCCAGTCCGCGGCCCATCTGCTCAAAATCCCCGTACCACGCGCGTTCCCCGTGAAACGAGAGATCCGGATAGCCAAGCGAACGGTAATCCATGCACTGCAGCTCGTTCTCCTGATGGAGGGCCTTGTGCGCCTTGCGGTAGGCGATTGCCTCCTGCACGAAGCTGCTCAGCTCCTTATTGCTGCGCGCCGCGCCCCAGTCCGTCCAGGACAGCTCGCTGTCGTGGCAGTAAGGATTGTTGTTGCCATTCTGCGAATTGCCAAACTCGTCTCCGGCCAGCAGCATCGGCGTCCCCTGCGAAAACAGCAGCATCACGAACGCGTTCTTTCTCTGGCGCATGCGCAGAGCGCGGATATCGCGCCTGCGGGTCGGTCCCTCCTCGCCGCAGTTCCAGCTGTAGTTATAGTCTGAACCGTCGCGGTTGTATTCCCCGTTATCCATGTTGTACTTGCGGTCGTACGACACGAGGTCCATCAGCGTGAACCCGTCGTGGTTCGTCATATAGTTGATCCGGCCGCAATTCGCCGGGTTGCTGCGCAGATGATAGCTGAACGCCCGGAGGAACTGCTCGTCGCCCTTCAAAAGCCTGCGACAGTCGTTCATGAACCCATCGTTTGCCTCGGCCAGAAGTCTTCCTCTGCCCTGCTTGAGCGCGTCCGGATACCAGGTACAGATCAGCTTCCGGCTGCGAAACAGCGGAAGTCTGGCAAGCTCCGCGACCGCAGTATCCCGCGCCATCACGGCAAAACCGTCCACATGATATTCCGATGCCCACCAGCTCAGACACTGCTCAATCCGGCAAAAGTCAATCTCGTCCGGGAAGGAGAATTCCAGGATCACCTCCATGCCCTCTGCATGGAACGCCCTGACCATATCCTTAAACTCCACATCCGGGTACTTTGTCGCCGCATAAGAGGCCTTCGGCGCGAAATAGTACGCGTCTTCGCCGTAGCCCCAATAGTTCATGCGGTACTGGTCCAGCGACTTCATGGCCTTCGCCACCTGCGGGCTGAGCGTGGAGGCTGCATCCGGCTCATTGTCCGAACTGCCGCTCTGCAAGCCCGGTTCCGGGTCGCCCTTCGGATTCGTCCTTCCGGCCACGCTGCCCGCTCCCTGCTTCGGAAACTTAGGGAACATCTCGGCAAACTCATAGACCGGCATCAGCCGGACCTGGTTGACGCCAAGCTGTTTCAGATACGGAATCTTGTCGCGCAGTCCCGCGAACGTGCCCTTTTTCCGCGTGCCCGAATTCTTCTGCTTCGTGAATCCGCGGACATGCAGCTGGTACAGGAGCGCCTCGTCGTAGGGAATCTGCGGCAATTTGTCCCCGCCCCAATCGTATTTTTTTACGGGAAAGGCCCCGCGCACGCTGTGCGGTGATCCGTCCGGCTCTCTGCCGAACTCTTCCCGCCCGGCCACAAGCTTCGCCCACGGGTCTGTGAAAACCTCTCCCTCATCTTCAAAATTGTACTCATAATCCGCCGCCCGCAGCTCCAGCTTCATCGTGTACAGCCCGCCCGCCGTCTCACACTCCGGAAACGGCAGCCGCGCGGCGATCTCTTCTGTCCCTCTCTTATAGAGGATCAGCGTCGGTGGTTCCTGTCCCGCCGCGTAGCATCCGAAATGCACGCCGTCCTTCTCGATACTCACACCTGGCTTGTTGTTACTGTCCGCAATTACTCTGAATTCACTATCACTCATCATCCGGTCCTCATCTTTCCGCCATTCAGACATGATAGGAAGGAGATAACGCCAGTATCCTTCCGGTTGCTGTTGTTCAACTTTACAATTCGACCGTCAGCTCCACCGGGCAGTGATCCGATCCCATGACCTCCGTGTGGATCTTCGCGTCCTGCAGCCGGTCCTTCAGCGCCTCCGACACGCAAAAATAGTCAATACGCCACCCCGCGTTCCTCTCCCGCGCCTTCATGCGGTACGACCACCAACTGTACACGCCCTCCGCCTCCGGATAAAAGAAACGGAACGTATCGATAAATCCGTTTTCCACAAGCTGCGTAAACTTCGCGCGCTCCTCATCGGTAAACCCGGCGTTCTTATGGTTCGTCTTCGGGTTCTTCAGGTCGATCTCCTGATGCGCCACGTTCAGATCGCCGCAGAAAATCACCGGCTTCTTCTCCTCAAGCTTCTTGAGATAAGCCAGAAAAGCGTCCTCCCACTTCATGCGGTAGTCCAGTCTGGCAAGTCCGTCCTGCGAATTCGGCGTGTAGACCGTCACCATGTAGAAATCCGCGAACTTCAGCGTGATCACACGCCCCTCATGGTCGTGTTCCTCCACGCCGATCCCGTAAGCCACCGCAAGCGGCTCCTTTTTCGTAAAGATCGCGGTACCCGAATAACCCTTCTTCTCCGCGTAATTCCAGTACTGATGGTAGCCGTCCAGCTCAAGCTCGATCTGTCCCTCCTGGAGCTTGCTCTCCTGTATGCAGAAAATATCCGCATCGATCTCCCGGAAAAAGTCCAGGAAGCCCTTCTGCACACACGCCCGGAGGCCGTTTACATTCCACGAAATCAGTTTCATCTCTCTGTCTGTCCCTTTCGCTTATCCCTCTAATGTAAGATCCTGCGGCGCCGTCTTTCGCCGCGCTTTCTCTGTCCGTGTGCGGACGTAATCCATTCCAAAAAATGCTATACAGAACAAGTATACCATCTTTCTTTGTCTTTTCCCACATAAATCTTTGATTTTTGCAATATTTTTGCAATATTTCTTTGCGGGTATTGCCATTTTACAACGTTTCTGCTAAAGTAGGGTTGTCCGGAACGGACGATTACAAGACAAACGAAAAGAAAGGAACCATCTATGAGCGATTTTGAGAATTGCAGCGGCAACTGCGCGAGCTGTGGCGAAGACTGCGCGGACGGCGGCGCTACGATCACGCTGACCCTGGACAATGATGAGACGATCGAATGCGCGGTCCTCACGACCTACCCGGCGGCGGGCAAGGAATACATCGCCCTTCTCCCGCTGGATGAAAACGGCGAAAATCACGACGGCGAGGTATTCATCTACCGCTATCGTTCAGAGAACGGCACCCCGTCTCTGGAGAATATCGAGGACGACGACGAATATGAGGCAGCGTCCGACGGCTTCGACGAGTGGCTCGATTCCATGGAATACGACGAACTTGTCGCGGCGGACGACGCGGAAGCTTGAGAAATGTCGTCCGACATCAAAATGATTGTGTGATTGTCAGAGACAGAGACACTGCGAACTGCGGTCATCTCTGTCTCTCTGTTTTTCTGTCTTTTTGTTCCTGGCCTCATCTTTCTCTGTGTGATCCGCTCTGCTGTTTTTCTTCTATGAGAACATCCAAAAACCGCGACGGCTCCGCCACCTTCCCGTACCGCTGTCTGGTATAAAAGATATGGAGCCGGTCTTTTGCCCTGGTCATCCCCACATAGAGCAGCCTGCGCTCCTCCTCCAGGTCGGCCTCCAGCACAGCCTTGCGGTGCGGGATGACGCCCTCGTTCACGTCGACCAGGAACACTTCCCGGAATTCCAGTCCCTTTGCCCCGTGCAGCGTCGCGAGTGTGACCGCGTCTTCTGGCCGCTTCCAGCTGGCGCGCTGCTCCTCCAGTTTCTCTTTGTATTCCTCAATATGCGCGAACCATTCCTCACAGGTCTTGTACGGCTTCGCGCCCTGCTGGATCTCATCGAGAAGATCGAGGAGCTCCTCCGGCTTCATCCGCCTCTCCTTCGCATACTCCGTCAGGTAATCCTCATATCCGATCCCATGCCGTATGTAGTTGATCGCCGCGTACGGCGCCATCCGCGCAAGGATCTTCAGATCCGCCTCCATGCGGTCGATCCGGTCCAGCATCCACTCTTTGTCCTCATAGTAAACGCGCAATGTCTCAAACGACACCAGCTTTGCGTCAATGCTGTCCCTGCTGATGTAGCGTTTCGGGCGGTTCATGACCTGCAGGAACTCCGGGCGGTCCAGTCCTTCCCGCGCCAGATGCAGGTACGCGAAGATATCCCGCGCGATCCAGTGCTCATAGACGTTCGGGAGCGCGTCGCGCATCTCAAACGGAAGGTTGAATTCCATCAGGCGCTCGGCAAACGGCCCGGCTCCCTGGTTCGTGCGGAACAGCACGGCAATCTCAGAAAGTGGGATTCCCTCTTCCATACTCCTGCGAATACACTTGACCAGATGCAGGCTCTCATGCTCCTGGCTGTCCAGCTCCCGTATGTCGATCTGCGGCCCTTCTCCCCGGACGTCCCGGATCTTCTTGGGATAACGCTGCGTATTTTCCCCGATGACCTTCAGCGCGCCGCGGATCACCGGCGCCACGGAGCGGTAGTTTTGATCCAGCAGGATCGTCTCCGCACCCGGATAGTCCTTTGTGAAATTCAGCATGATCTCCGGCTTCGCGCCGCGGAAACGATAGATGGACTGGTCGTCGTCTCCCACAATAAAAAGGTTGTTCTCCGGTGCGGCGAGCAGGCGCAGGATCTTATACTGGATCAGGTTGATGTCCTGGAACTCGTCGACCAGAATGTAGCGGAAGCGTCCCTGCCAGGCCGTGAGGATGTCTTTTCTCCGGGTCAGCAGCTCATAGGTGCAGACGAGCATATCGTCAAAATCCAGCATGCCCCGCGCCCTGTGCGCCTCCTCATATTGCCGGTACAATCGCCGGAACAGCTCCTCCGGACAGGAACGCGAATAATAATTTGCAAGGCTGATCTGCTCATTCTTCACGAGACTGATCTCCGCCGCAAGCTCCGAGAGCAGCTCTTTCTCATCCTGTGCCTCCGAGAGCGTCTCCGGCGGGAGCTTCTGCAAGAGCTGCCGCAGGATCCGGTACTTTTCGTCCTCCGTCAGGATGTTGGCGGAGGTGAGGCGGTACGCATGCTTCAGAATGCTGAAAAATACCGCGTGAAACGTTCCAAACGTGACGCCGGACGCCCTGCAGAGCGCACAAAAACGCTGCCGCATCTCCTGCGCCGCAGCTTTCGTAAATGTGATCACCAGAATCTCCTGTGGCTTCACATGGAATTCTTCGATCAGATATCGGATTCTCTGTGTGATAACGAGGGTCTTGCCGGAGCCCGGCCCCGCCAAAACCATGGCGGGACCTGCCCCATGGGCGATCGCCCTTGACTGTGCGTTACTTGTCTGCATGATACTCCTGTATATTTGTGTTTAGTGAACTCCGGGCGCAACGAGCCCTGCACACTCGATTTGCATGGCTCGTTGCTTAACACGAAAGTTTTTCGATCGCCGCGCGGATCCGCGCAAGCGACTCTTCCTTGCCGAGCACTTCCATGATCTCAGTCGCCCCGGCGGGCGTCATCGCCTTTCCGGACAGCGCCACGCGGATCGGCCACATCACGAAGTTGACCTTGCAGCCCTTCTCGTCGACGTACGCCTTCAGCATCTCAAACAGCGCGTCGTTGCTGAACTTTTCCTGTGCCTCCAGCTTCGGCAGGAGCTCGACGAGCGTCTCATAGCTGGTCTGCTCGCTTGTCTTCGACTTCTTATGCGCGTACATGGAGACGTCGTACTCCGGCACAGCCTCAAAGAAGTCCACCATCTCCGGAATGTCCGGATAGACCTCGATCCTGGTCTTCACCATCTGCGCGATCTTCCGAAGATCCAGTTCGCGCGAGATCGCCTGCCGCAGATACGGAAGCGCCGTCTCATAGAACGCCTCATCGTCCATCGCCTTCAGATATTCTCCATTCATCCAGCGAAGCTTCTGCAGGTCAAAGACCGCCGGGGACTTGCTCATATTGCGGTAATCAAACGCCTCCACAAGCTCCTGAAGCGAAAAGATCTCCCTGTTGTCCTGCGGACACCAGCCCAGCAGCGCCACGTAATTCACGATCGCCTCCGTGACAAAGCCCTGCTCCAGCAGGTCTTCAAACGAAGAATGTCCGGAGCGCTTGGAAAGCTTTTTATGCTCCTCATCCGTGATCAGCGGGCAGTGCACGTAGACCGGCACCTCCCAGCCGAACGCCTCGTAGAGGCGGTTGTACTTGGGCGCGGAGGACAGATATTCGTTGCCGCGCACCACGTGGGTGATCCCCATGAGATGGTCGTCCACAACGTTCGCGAAATTGTACGTCGGATAGCCGTCCGACTTGATCAGTATCATGTCGTCGAGCTCCTCATTCGGCACCTCGATCTCGCCGTAGATTTCGTCGATGAATTTTGTCGTGCCCTCCCGCGGAACATTCTGCCGGATCACATAGGGCACGCCGGAGGCAAGCTTCGCCTCAATCTCCTCCTTCGGCAGATGCAGACAGTGTTTGTCGTAGACGGCGATCTCCTTGCCTGCCACCACCTGTCTTAGAGAGTCCAGGCGCTCCTTGTCACAGAAGCAGTAATACGCCTCGCCTTTCTCGATCAGCTTCTTCGCGTACTCCATATAGATGCCGGCCTTCTGCCGCTCGCTCTGCACGTACGGACCGCAGCCGCCGTCCTTGTCCGGCCCTTCGTCGTGGACAAGCCCCGTCTTCTCAAGCGTCCGGTAGATGATATCCACCGCGCCTTCCATATAGCGCTCCTGGTCCGTGTCCTCAATGCGCAGCATAAACTTGCCGCCCGCATGCTTCGCGATCAGATACGCGTACAGCGCGGTGCGCAGGTTTCCCACGTGCATCCGGCCCGTCGGACTCGGCGCAAATCTTGTCTTTACCTTTGTCATAATAGCTTTCACTCCTGTTATATTATACTCTCTTCCGGCAATTTCCTTTTCTTGCTTTTCTTACTTTCCTTGCTGTCCTTGCGGCTTATTTGTCTGTATCAGTCCACATACCGGCAATTTACACGGATTTAAAACGTATCCTGCTCGAGACCGACAGCGCCAACGCCATCTCCGCCATCAGAAACAGGATGGATGTGCCTCCGTAGCTGACAAACGGGAGCGTGATGCCCGTCGTCGGGATGAGGTTCGTCACGACCGCAATGTTCAGTACGACCTGCAGCGCGATGTGCACGAAGATGCCGGACGCGATCAGTGAACCCAGCAGATCCGGAGCGTTCTGCGCGATAAAGAACAGCCGGTACAGCATGAACACGAACATCAGGATCACGAGCACGGCTCCGAACACGCCCAGCTCCTCGCAGATGATCGAAAAGATCATGTCGTTCTGCGCCTCCGGCAACGCCCCCAGCTTCTGCGCGCTGTTTCCAAGGCCTTTGCCGAAAAATCCGCCCGACCCGATCGCGTAGAGCGCCTGCATCACCTGGTAGCCGCCCGCGCTCGCGTTCGACTCCGGATCCAGCCATACCTGGATGCGGCGGATGCGGAAGCTCCCGGAGCTCGCGCTGTTGATCAGCACATACACAAGGATACCGATCAGCACGACTCCTACCGCCCCGCCGATGACGAACGGGATCGTCTTCGGGTGCGTAATGAAGATCAGGATCACCGTAATACCCAGAATGATGATCGCCGTGCTGAGGTTGTCCGTAAACACATAGGTACAAAACGCGGAGATAAAGCCAAACGCGAAGACCACCGCCGGCGCCCTCCAGCCCTTCAGCTTATGTCCCATCTTCACGATCAGCACGGGCAGAAACAGAATGATCGCCAGCTTCGCCATCTCCGCCGGCTGGAACGAGACCGGCCCGAAATAGATCCAGCGCCGCGCGCCGTTGACCGTCCTTCCCACAAACTTCGTGATGACCAGCAATCCCACCGACAGCCAGTAAAACGGCATGGCAAATCTTGCCAGAACATGGTAGTCGATCTGGGAGCCGAACAGCGCCGCCAGCAGCGCGGCGATACTGATGAGCGCCTGCTTCCGGAAATAGGACATATCGTCCCCGCCCGTCTCCACCATCGCCTCGTACGCGCTCGTGCTGTACAGCATGACAAGCCCGAAACAGGTCAGCAGGATCACGATCGCCAGCAGGTTGTAATCATAGTAATCCCGCTCCCCGCCGATCACCTTTCTCGTGTATTTTTTTTCGTTCGTCCCGGTTCTCCCCGATGTATTTCCCGCCGCGCCCTTCTTCTGAACGGGCCGCAGATGCTCTGCTCTCGAAGCCATAATACCCCTTCCGTTGTCCCATACATTTCCTGTTGACAACAAAGTATAGCATATTCCCAATCTATTTTCCAGTAAAACAGGAATTTTCCCCGCGATTTTCCGCAAAATAATCTGTGTATGACGCACCGGATGAATTGGTACAACTCTCATTTAAGCGCCGGCGTCATATTCTGATACTGAACAAAATATTTCTCAGGAAAGGAGTAGTTATGTCAGAGATACAAAGTCTTGACTGCGGCTGCAACAACATGGGCAACAGCCGCGTCAACGAAATCTATTATCATTTGACAGAGGCACAGGCACCTCTGGCGATGGCCTACGTGCCGTACCAGCAATGGGAAGCGACCTACGACCTTTGCACAGGTCTCCAGGTAGGCACGGTCTTCCCGTGCCTGCACAAACCGTTCTGCGGGAAAGGGGGCGGCGGCAGATGAACAACAATCCCTATATGAATCAAAACATGTCCGCGAATATGCGCAACATGAATATGCGCGGCAACTACGGCTATCCGAACCCAGGACAGGGCGCGCGTCCGATGGCAAATGACTGCGGCTGCGGCGTCAGCCCGGCTGCACAGCGTTCCGCGTCAAACGACTGTGGCTGCGGCAACGGTACGGCCTACCAGCGCACCGCTGAAATGCCCACCGGCGACCGCAAGAGCCTGCTCGCCTACATTGACCAGGTGAGCTTCGGAGCGTATGAGGCGGTTCTCTACCTCGACACACATTCCGACTGTCAGGAGGGCATGCAGTATTTCCGTGACCTCAACGAAAAGCGGAACTCTGCGCTGAAGGAATACGCGAAGCTCTACGGTCCGCTGAACCTGATGCAGGCCGGCGAAAGCTGTGAGGCGTACTGGCAGTGGGTGAACCAGCCGTGGCCTTGGGAAGGAGGGAATTGCTAGCTTATGTGGTACTATGAAAAGAGACTGGAATATCCGGTAAACATCACAACGCCAAACGCAAAGCTGGCGCAGTTCATCGCCAGCCAGTACGGCGGACCTGACGGGGAGATCTCCGCCTCCATGCGTTACCTGTCGCAGCGTTTCTCCATGAAGGATCGGCAGGTGGCCGGCCTGCTCACCGACATCGGCACGGAGGAGCTGGCCCATCTGGAGATCGTGAGCACGATCATCCATCAGCTTACAAAGGGTCTGTCGATGGAGGAGATCGAAAAATCCGGCCTTGGGCCGTACTATATCGACCACACGGTCGGCGTATGGCCACAGGCGGCGGGCGGCATCCCGTTCAACGCCTGCGAATTCCAGGTGAAGGGCGACCCGGTCACCGATCTCCACGAAGACCTTGCGGCGGAACAGAAGGCGCGGTCGACCTACGACAACATCCTGCGCGTCGTCAGCAACATTCCGGAGGTCGCCGACCCGATCCGCTTCCTGCGCGCGCGTGAAGTCGTACACTTCCAGCGCTTCGGCGAAGCCCTGGAAAAAGTCCAGGAAAAGCTTGACACGAAGAATTTCTACGCGTTCAGTCCGGGCTTCGACGCTCCGGTGACCTGCCCGCCGAACGCGAAGTAGAACCGGGTTTCTCCACGGATGAGCCTGCCTGTGGATTGTACGCGGAATGATTTTAGGCTACAGGAAAGGGATATGCTGCCTTTCACCGGCAACATATCCCTTCGGTTTTATTTCAATCAGCTGAAATTAATGCATTTCATCTATACCGCTTATTGCCCCGGATAGTATTTCCTCCGCGTCATTGCCTTCGATATCCAGATATTCCGCACAGAGCAATTCCGTCTCCTCAATGCCGAACATATTCTTCGCCAAATGCGCTATATAGTCATAGCTGAACCTTGGATTATATCTTCCGCCGGCCGTCGTGACATAGTATAGTTTCCTCGCTTTGCACAATCCATGCGGGCATCCGTCTTCGCCGTATTCCGAAACAATGCCTATAGAGTATATATTCTCAAGATATGTTCTCAAGACGGCAGGAAACTGGCCGTCCCAATACGGAGCCGATACAACGATTAAATCGGCTTCTGCAAACTGCTTCGACAGATCAAAGATACTGTCATCATAATTTCGTTTTCCGATCTGAGCCTCGCGGTAATTCAGGCTCTCCTCATTAAGCGGCTTTATCGCCAGATCGGTTAACCGGACCTCTTCATAAGCTCCAAGCTTATCCAATAAAGCCTTTGCCAACCTGTTTGTCCTCGATTCTGCCCTTACGCAGGCGTTCACATACAAGATCATTCTTTCACCTCCACAAAATTATCCACAGGCGGTCTTTCAATCAAGCACCTCCTGATCCGGTTTCATCCTTACTGTCGGATATGCTGCATTGATCCTCTGATAGCAGGGGCAATCCCGCGCATGGTCGTTGATGATGCCGCAGGCCTGCAGATGTGAGTAAATCGTGATCGCTCCGATAAACCGAAAGCCCCGCTTTTTCAAATCTTTGCTGATCCGGGCGGAGAGCCCGTTGCTGACCGGTATCGCGCCGTCGGCATGCCCGTCGTACAGAATGGTCTTCCCATCTGTATACGCCCAGAGATAGTCGCAGAAGCTGCCAAACTCCTCCCGGACTTTCCGGTAGCACCGGGCGTTATTGATGATCGCGCGGACCTTGCGCTCCGCCTTCAGCATTCCTTCCGTGCTCAGGATCCGCTGCACGTCCGCCTCGCCGTAATCCGCGATCTTGTCATACTCAAAATTTTCAAAACACTGGCGGAAGATTTCCCGTTTCTTCATCATCAACCCCCAGCTCAGCCCGCATTGCAGACATTCCAGTGTCAGATGCTCAAACATCTGGCGGTCATCCTGACGTACCGGCACGCCCCATTCATGATCGTGATAGATCCGGTCGGCTTCGTTTGCAAATGCCCACGCACATTGCCCCATGTTTTCCTCCTCAAAACTTTTGATTTATCATAACAGAAACAAATATATATTTCCAGTATCTCCACATCAAAAGTCTACTTTTTCAGACAGAAGTTACAGGATCGAGGCGATAAGCTCCATGCCAGCGTCACTGCGTCAAGCGCGGAGGATTTTTCAGACTTGCAATCTCCCCCTCCGAATTGTATAATATAGGCAAATTCAAGTGAACGGATCAGCATTCAATTCCACTATGAGGACTGGGACAATATGAAAGCGAAAAAGCGATACACGATCGGCGTCATGGTCGGCGGTATGCACGGCAATTTCCCGAAAGAGATCATCAGCGGCATCATCTCCGCCGGCGCCGAGCTTGATGTAAATGTCTGTCTTTTTCTTGGCACGCAGACGAAGGGCGTTTTCCAGGATATCCTGCTGGACGAATACAAGCAGAACACCTACGACTATCAGTTCAACACCATCTACGACTATGCCCTGATCAGCGGGTTGGACGGGCTGATCATCAGCTATGGGACGCTCGCTCGCTACATGGAGAATATCACCCTGAATGACTTCGCGAAGAAGTTCATCCATATCCCGACGATCTTCATGTCCGCGGTCGTGGATCTGCCCGGCTGCTATTCCCTGATCTCCGACAATTATCAGGGAATCTGTACCGTCGTCGAACATCTGATCACAGAACATCACTGTGAGCGCATTCTGTTCATGACCGGTCCGCAGAACAATACAGACTCCGAAGAGCGCAAGAACGCGTATCTGGATACCATGAAGAAATACGCTCTCCCGGTGACCCCGGACATGATCGGTCACGGGGATTTCTCCGAATTTGTGAATGATGAGGTTGAACGCCTGCTCGACCGCAACGACCATCCGCAGGCGATCGTCTTCGCGAACGACGACATGGCGCTCGCCGGCTACAAGGTCTGCGCAAAGCGCGGCCTCGTCGTCGGCAGGGATATTCTCATCACCGGCTTTGACGACTGCGACATCGCCGGAAGCCTGAATCCGCCGCTCACTACGGTCGCGCAGGACGGAAAGGCGATGGCCCGTATGGCGATCTACGATATGCTCCGGATCCTGAACCATGAGCAGATTGCTGACCGCCGCATTCCCGTATCGTTCGTACAGCGGGAATCCTGCGGATGCCCTTCTTTAGATGAGCCGGAGAAAGAACCCGCTTTAAACCTCGCGTCCGAGGTCCACAGGCTGACCCATGTGATCGCGGATATGAAGCTGGAGTTTCAGAATTTCCAGCGCAAATCCTGGTTCATCCCGATCATTGCGCGCGAGCTGAACGATTACGTAGATGATGAAAAAGAATTTTGCCTTCAGATCATGGAGCGGATCAAGGAGCTCCGCACAAAGGGCGCCTATCTCTTCCTGCTCGACCCGCCGGTCGCCTACGACGGGAACAGCGATTGGACGTGCCCTGATACGCTGCGTCTCGCCTCCTTCTACCGCAACGGACGCTCTGTCTCCTATGAGCCGTCCGACCGGCCGCATGTGACCGCGGAAAATCCGCTCTCCCATCTCACGAACGATGGGGATCGCCACAATTTCATGACCTTCCTGCTGTTCTCCGGCGAGAGGCAGTACGGGCTTCTGCTGTGCGACATCCAGAGCGAGGATTTCTCTTTCTTCTATTTTGTCAGTCTCCAGATCGGCCTGTCCCTGCGCTATCTCGAGATCAGCAAGATCGAGGAGGCGCATCGCCGCGCGATGTCGCACGACATGGAACAGATCCGTGAGGAAAAACGCGTGCTGGACATCGAATCCGGCTATGACAAGCTGACCGGCCTGCTGAATCTGCGCGGCTTCACTGAGCAGATCAAAAAGATCCACCGGACGGTCGTGAGTGAAAACGCGTACATGATCTACGCGGATCTCGATCATCTGAAGGAGATCAACGACACCTGGGGACATCTGGAGGGGAATTTCGCGCTCCAGTCCGTCTCTAAAGTATTGAAATCCTGTCTGCGCGATACAGATCTGCTCGCGCGGATTGGAGGGGACGAGTTTATCGTGCTGATCACCTCCGGGACGGAATCCTTCGAACCGCTCTTCCGCAACCGCATCGCCGAGGCGTGCTGGCAGCTGAATGAATATTCAGAAAAGCCTTACTATGTGGAGATCTCCATGGGCATCGTGCCTTTTGTGCTTGACGCGGATGCCAATCTCCAGGAGGTCATCGCCGAAGCCGACCGGAGATTGTATGAGAACAAAAAAAGCAGGAGACCTTCCATCCGGAAGTGATCTCCCGCGATCCGCATTCGACCGTTCAGGCCGGCACGCACACCGCCCGGCCTGTTTTTTCTGCTCAGTTGAAATCAGGCGCCCCTACCATGTTGTACGGGGTGACCTGATAGACATAATAGTTCAACCAGTTCGTGTAGAGATTGTTCGCGTGCGAACGCCAGCGCAGCAGCGGCTTGGTGTTCGGATCGTCGTTCTCGTAATAGTTCTCCGGCAGCTCGATCGGCAGCCCTTTGTTCAGGTCGCGGTGGTACTCTCCGTCCAGCGTCACGCGGTCGTACTCCGGATGCCCCATAATGAAGATCTTGCGGCCATTGTCCGCCATCGCGAGAAACAGCCCTGCCTCGTCGGACTCCGCCAGGATTGTGATCTCTTTCACTTTTCGGACCTCCTCGATCGGGACCTCCGTGTGTCTGGAGTGCGGCGCGAGAAACACATCGTCAAAGCCGCGCACCAGCGGAATCTTTCGGTTCAGGACGCGGTGCCAGAACAGCCCGAACATTTTCTTGTCCAGAAGCTTCTTCTGAAGTCCGTAATGATAGTACAGTCCGGCCTGCGCAGCCCAGCACAGGTAGATCGTGGACGTGACGTTCTTTTCCGTCCAGTCGATGATCTGCGTCAGCTCCTCCCAATAGTCCACCTCTTCAAATTCCATCAGCTCCACCGGGGCGCCCGTGATGATCATTCCGTCGAAGCGCCGGTCGCGGATATCCGCAAACTCCACATAAAACTCATTCAGATGGCTGGTCGACGTATTTTTCGCCTCATGCGAACTGACCTTCACAAAGGTCACATCCACCTGGAGCGGCGTATTCGAAAGTGAGCGCAGAAGCTGCAGCTCTGTCTCCTCCTTGAGCGGCATGAGATTCAGTATCGCGATGTGGATCGGACGAATGTCCTGGTGGATCGCCCGGTTCTCATCCATCACGAAAATATTCTCCCGCTCCAGAATCTCTCTCGCCGGCAAATTGCCCTGTACTTTGATCGGCATACTCTATCTCTCTCCTCGCATTTATGTCCGTTTTCTGTCGGATATCTCCTGCGTCCCCTGTCTCCGACTCAGTCGCCGCGTCCGTCCACGGACGCCGGAACACCCTCCGCCAGCGACAGAAAATCATCCTCAGACAGAATCGGGATCCCAAGCTGCGCCGCTTTTTTGTTCTTGGAAGACGCAGACGTCACATCGTTGTTGATCAGGTAATCAGTCTTTGACGACACGGAACCCGCCACCTTGCCGCCGCGCTCCTGAATATAGGCCTTGAGCTCGTCGCGGTTCGCGAAATGATTCACGCTCCCCGTGATCACAAAAGTCTTTCCTTCAAGCGCCTGCGGCGCGGTCTCCTCCGCCGGGTGCTCCAGCTCAAGCTCCTCAAGCAGGTCATCCAGCGTCTTACGATTCTCCGGATCCGCAAAATAATCCGCCACGGAAGCCGCGATGATCTCGCCAAGCCCTTCGACCGTGGCAAGCTCTTCCGCCGTACTGTTTCGCAGTTTTTCCAGATCATATCCGCAGAACCGGCTCAGAAGCAAAGCGTTGGCCGTACCGATGTTGGGGATCCCCAGTCCGTAGATCAGCCTCGGCAGCGTCGTATGTCTGGCTGTCTCAATGCTCTCGATCAGGTTGGCGTAGGATTTCTCCCCGAATCCCTCCATCTGCACGATCTCCTCCCGGTGATCGCTCAGGTGGAAAATATCCGCATACGTATGAATATACCCTTTTGCGATGAATTTTTCAAGTGTGGCTTCCGAAAGTCCCTCGATATTCAGCGCGTTCCTGCTCACAAAAAGGGTAAAGCTCTTGATCTTTTTCGCGCTGCAGCGCTCATTCGTGCAGTAGAGCGACTCCGCGTCGTTCACGGAGCGAACCTCCGTGCGCCCGCCGCACGCCGGACACGCCTCCGGAATCCCGATCTTTCCGCTCCTGGTCAGGTTCTCCGCGATCTGCGGGATGATCATGTTCGCCTTGTAGACGGTGATCGTATCCCCGATCCCAAGCTTCAGCGCTTTCATGATGCTTATGTTGTGCACACTGGCCCGGCTGACCGTCGTCCCCTCCAACTCCACCGGATCGAAGATCGCGACCGGATTGATCAGCCCGGTCCTTGAGGGACTCCACTCGATCTCCCGCAGCGTCGTCTCGCAGGTCTCATCCTGCCATTTGAAGGCAATGGAATCCCGCGGGAACTTCGCGGTCCTGCCTAACGACTGCCCATACGCGATGTCGTTGTACGTCACGACAAGTCCGTCCGACGGCACGTCGTAATGCTGGATCTTCTCCGCGAAATACGACACCGTCTCTCCTACGGTCGCACCCGTCGCGTGGCGGTACTCCACCGTCTCAAATCCCTGTTCTTTCAGCCACTCAAACTGGTTGCTCCGCAGATTTCCGAAATCCACATCTTCCGCTTTCACCAGCGCAAACGCGTAGAAGCGCACATGGCGGTTGGCCGTGACCTCATTGTTGAGCTGGCGCACGGAGCCGCTGCAGAGATTGCGCGGATTTTTGTAGCGCGCCTCCACGTCCTCGATCTCGCCGTTGATCTTTTCAAACTCAGAGTAAGTGATGACGGCTTCCCCGCGCAGGATCAACTCGCCCCGATAGGCGATGTGAAGCGGAATGTTCTGAAAGACGCGGGCGTTGTTCGTGATCACCTCTCCGATCTCCCCGTTTCCCCGCGTGACCGCCTTGGCAAGCGTCCCGTCCCGGTACGTCAGCACTACCGTGAGTCCGTCCAGCTTCCAGGAGACAAGCACCTCGTGGTCGCCCGCAAAAGCCGCAAGCTCCTCGCGTTCCTTCGTCTTTCCCAGAGACAGCATCGGCGACTCGTGCCGCTCCTTCGGGAGCGCCTCCAGCGCCTCATAGCCGACCGTGACCGTCGGGCTTCCCGCAAGCACGATCCCTGTCTCCTGTTCCAGCGCCGTGAGCTCATCGTACAGTCTGTCATACTCCAGATTGCTCATGATCTCACGGTCTTCCTGATAGTACGCTTTCGACGCAGCGCGGAGCTTTTCCGCCAATTCTTTCATGCGATCGATCTGCTGATTCATCGGTCTCTGTGCTTCCTTTCCCCGGATTCCTGCTGCCCGGCCCTGTTTTTTTGTTTCCATCCTGTTCCACTTTTCCCACTCTGTGCGGTCTCAGCGCACTGCGTTCTCTGCCGCGCATCCGCCGCCTGACGCTTTGGCTGCTGTCCGGGATTCGTCGAATGGCGCAGCTGCTCCTGAAGCTGCGCAAACTCCTTCCGCGTGACCGGCCGGTATTCGCCCGGCTTGAGATCTCCCAGCTCAATGTTCATGATCCGCACCCGCACCAGACGCTTCACCCGGTAATGAAGCGCCTCGCACATCCGGCGGATCTGGCGGTTCAGCCCCTGCGTGAGCACGATCCGAAACTGGCACTTCCCGACCATCCGAATGCTGCACGGGCGCGTGGTCGTATCCAGCTCATCCAGATACACGCCCTCCGCCATCTTCTTCAGAAAGTCCTTGCTGATCTCTCTGTCCACCGTCACCAGATATTCTTTCTCATGATAGTTCCCGGCGCGCAGGATTTTATTCAGGATATCCCCGTAGTTCGTCATAAGGAGAAGCCCTTCTGAATCCTTGTCCAGCCGCCCGACGGAAAAGATCCGCTTCGGACAGTCCACGACGTCGTAGATCGTCCGGTCGCCCCAGCGGCGGTCGGTCGTACAGACCACTCCGCGCGGCTTGTTGACCGCCAGCAGGATCAGCTCCTGCTCCGGCACAACCTCCCGCCCGTCCACAAGGACCCGCTGCCCCTTCGCTACCTTCTGTCCCGGCGTCGCCGCCCTGCCGTCGACCTGCACTCTTCCGGCCTCGATCAGCCGGTCTGCCTCACGGCGCGAACATAACCCTGCCTCGCTCAGATATTTATTCAAACGCAGCTCTCCGTCCGATACTTGTCTCTGCACCCTGTAATCCACCACCCGTCTGTCCCTGTCGAAAGAAACGGGCTGATGCATAATAGCTCATTCGGCACTATTACGCAACAGCCCGCTGTCCGACTCGGCTCGTTTTTACTGTCACTGTGTATCCGTAAGATACTGAGTCATCATATACCCTTCGATCGTCGTCCCATCCGACGTGACGTAGCTGATACGGGACCAGCCGTTGTCCAGATTCTCAAGCACCTCCACCTGCATGCCGGTCATAAGCGTCCCGTACAAGGTACTCTCCGCATTCGGCTCTCCGCGGACATTCACGCCCGTCGAAGCGTACATCGTGCCCAGACCCGCATCGGTATCACCGGCATCCGCATCGTCCCCGCTGTCGCCATCGGACGTATCGCCGCCATTGCTCCCGGTGTCGGCCTTCATAGATTCTACAAACTGCGCCAGATCCTCGTCCTGCTCCAGGCTTGCCTCATACTGATCCGCAACATCCTTGCGAAGCACCTGTACGTCGTCGTCTGTCCACACCTGCTGCTGATACGCCTCCTGATCCGGATGGCTCTTCGTGTTGGATATGATCAGATTGCCTTCCTCATTGGTGAACAGATACAGCCCGCGCAGCGTCGGCACCAATGTATCGATCCCGGTAAGCTTCGCGTCGAAATAGGCAAACACAACGTAGGAACCTTCCGTGAGTCCCGCCTTGGAATAGGTGATGAGATTATTGTAGGACTCGATCACGTCGTCCATCGCCTCATAACCCGCGTTCGCGCCGTCGCTCGTCACTTCGCAGATCTCGTTCAGCGTCTCCTGATCTTTGTTCAGCTTCGCGGTGTAGAAGCGCGTCACCAGATCAAGCACATCGACCTGATTGCGCTCCAGCGCATCCCCCGCAGCGGTGATCGGCGTATTCACGTCGGCAGCCTGCGTATCCTGCTCCGTCTGCTGTTCCTTCTGCTCTTTCTCCTTCTTTTGCTCTCCGGAGCCTTTGCCGGTAAACAAACGCACGGCAAAAATAATGATCAACAGGAGCAGCAGACCCGCAACACCCAGCAGTATATACCGCAAATAATCGGAAATCCACTCCCTGATATCGTTCAACATTACCCCGTCCCCCTTATGCAACTGCGTTCTGTCTAAAAATCGCATTTAATATCAGGGTAATTTTAGCATAATTATGCAAAGATGTAAAGCGCACGTTTCTTAAGAGAATCCTAAATCTCACTTTACATTTTTCTGAAACTGTGCTAATATAGTTGAGCAATTTTTGGATGCACCTGTAGCTCAGCGGATAGAGCAGCGGTTTCCGGTACCGCGTGTCGGGGGTTCGATTCCCTCCAGGTGCGTTTTTTATGCGCAAAAACGGCTTTCCTACTGCATGATCACCTCGGCCGCCGCCGTGATCAGCTCTCCTCTCTCGCAGCAGTACCGGTACACGGTATCTCCCAGCACTTCCTCCGGCGCGACGCACTCCTCGTTGATCTCGCAGACGATCTTTCGCAGTTCTCCCGGATCCAGATCCTCCGCGACCGGCACCAGCATACATTCATGCACACTGCTCGGCAGCACGAAGAAATCGCCGCCTAACCGCGCGCCCACCGCCTCCAGCACAGCCGGATAGAGCAGCACCGCCGCTCCGAAGCATTTCCCTACATTCGTCAGAACATACATCGGGATCTGACCTCCGCAGGCCTCCTCAATCTGCACGCCGGTCATGTCCCGGATCATGTCGGCAATGTAGATGCATTCATAGGGCATCAGCCGCGCCGTATTGCTCATCGCCGCGTCGTCGATTTCCTCGGGATCGGCGTCCCACATTTCCAGATGTTCGTTTTTCACAAGTATACTCGCATCCCCGAAGGTATCGTCCTCCATTTTGTAATAATAGATCACCGCCAAATCCAGAAATCTCCGATGTGGAACACAGTGCATCATTTCCCGGTTCTTCTCATAATTCACAAGCCTGCACACAATCTGTCCCCGCACCTGATCATAATCCGTGTAATAGGAAAGATCATAAGCCTCCTCTTTCGCGTTTCTCCTGTGGAAATCCTCAATCTGTTCCGCGATCGTCTCAATGCTGTCCCCGTCCAGATAGTTCTGGTAATACCTGTCCATGTAGATCGCCGGCGACACATTGCTTTTTCCGTTCAGTATCGTCATCGTATCGATGCTGCTCCGATTGTTCTTCAGTACCTGGGCTAAATTCACCCTGCTGTTTTCTCCCACTTTCTTTTGTACCAAGTCTCTGACGTTTCCTAGAAATTCCTGATACTCCAATTAATTACATACCACCTTTCCTTTTTGTTGTTCAAGTGCTGAAATCTTGTGCGACCGCACAGGGAAACGCTCACGCGTTCAGACTTTACATCTCAAACCATATCATATTTAATCACATATTGCAAGTTTGTAATTCTTAATATTTTATGAACATAAAAGGAGCTGCCGAATCTCCTCCGATTCTGCAGCTCCCTTATCATCCACTTTTATATCGCAGTCCCGCCAATCATCACTCGGCGTCCACGGCCTGTGCCTGTCCCGATCTTTATACTCTGGACAGATATTCGCCCGTCCTGGTATCAATCTTCAGCTTGTCCCCGGTCTCCACAAACAGCGGAACGTTGACCGTCGCTCCGGTCTCCACGGTGGCCGGCTTCGTCGCGCCGGTGGCCGTATCGCCCTTGAAGCCCGGCTCGGTGTCCGTCACCTCAAGCTCCACGAAGAGCGGCGGCTCCACTGCGAACACGTTGCCATTGTGCGAACAGATTTTTACCATCTCGTTCTCTTTCACAAACTTCAGCGCGTCGCCGATCTGCTCCTGGTTCAACGCGATCTGATCGTAGGTCTCCGTATTCATGAAATGGAACAGGTCGCCGTCCGAATAGAGGTACTGCATCTCCTGGCGGTCGATACGTGCCGGCGGGAATTTCTCTGTCGGACGGAACGTCTTCTCCACCACGCCGCCGCTGATGATGTTCTTCAGCTTCGTCCTTACAAAAGCAGCGCCCTTACCCGGCTTCACGTGCTGAAACTCAAGAATCTGATAAACGCTTCCCTCCATCTCAAGAGTCATACCGTTTCTAAACTCACCTGCTGCTACCATAGTCTGTCTTCCTCCTTATACTTTTATGCCCCGCAGAGACAGGAACCACAAGCCGCCCTGTGGGCATCCATATCCAAACAGGATTTTATCGAATCAAATGATCTGTAATATTCTACCGTATCCGCCCATATTTTTCAACTGTTTTTTTGCGCCCGCCCTCCGGTTTTTGAATTAGGATTCTCTTAAGAAACGTTTTTTCACTCGCTCCGGTTTTTCCGCATCCGGACATTGAGTAAACAGTATCGCTTGACACCGCTTCCCTCACACCATAAAATAAATTTCAGGAACAGACAGAAACCTTAGAAATACAGAGAAACGGAGAGCCGATATGCTGATCAAAAACGGAACGATCTTCTCCCCGGGTACCGGTGAACAGTATCCTGCGGACATCCGGATAGAAAGCGGAACCATTTCGGAAATTCACCCGCGAAAGCCTGGCTGCACCAACGGGCTGGCTGCGCAGAAAGATGAGGAAGTCATCGACGCCTCCGGCTGCGTCGTAGCGCCGGGACTGGTCGATGTGCACGTGCATTTCCGCGATCCGGGACAGACCTGGAAGGAAGATCTGCACACGGGCTCGCTCTCCGCGGCGGCGGGCGGCTTCACGACGGTCGTCTGCATGGCGAACACGCGTCCGCCGGTGGATAATACAGAGCTGCTGAGCGATCTCATCTGCCGCGCTAAGGAAGAAAAGATCCGCGTGCGCTTTGCCGCGGCTGTCACAAAGGGATTAAAGGGAAAGGAACTGACCGATTTCTCTGCGCTGGCAGAGTCCGGAGCGTATGGTTTTACCGACGACGGGATCCCACTGATCGATGCGAAACTGTGTGAAGAAGCCATGCGCTCTGCCCGCGCGCTCGGACTGCCGCTCTCCTTCCACGAGGAGCACCCGGACTATATCGAAAAAGCGGGCGCGAACCGCACCGCCCCGGCGATCGCTGAGAACGTTCTGATCGAACGGGACTGCAGGCTCGCCCTGCAGACGGGCGCAACGATCAACATCCAGCACATCAGCTCTGCGGCTTCCGTCGCACTCGTGCGAAACGCAAAGGCGCAGGGGGCAAGAGTCTTCGCCGAAGCCACGCCGCACCATTTTTCTCTGACGGAGGACGCGGTGGAGAAATACGGCACCAACGCCAAGATGAACCCGCCGCTGCGCACCGAAGCCGATCGCCTGGCGATCATCGAAGGACTGCGCGACGGCACGATCGAGGTGATCGCGACGGACCACGCCCCGCACAGCGCGGAAGAAAAGCAAAAAGAAGACTTCTTCTCCGCGCCGAGCGGGATCATTGGTCTGGAGACCTCCCTGGCGCTCGGCGTTACGAACCTGGTGCGCCCCGGGCATCTGACGCTTCTGCAGCTTTTGGAGCGCATGACAGTCGGCCCGGCAAAGCTATACCGGCTGAATGCTCTGGCCAGACAGATACCTCACGCAGAGCTTACCTCCTGTCCCGAAAAGTTCCAGACTCCCGGCGACGGCACGGAGCCATTGTCCGCTGCCGCTTCGGCAGAACAGCTGCTCTACGGCTCCATCATCCCGGGCTGCGCCGCTGACCTTGTGATTTTCGACCCGGATGAAACGTTCATCGCCGGGAACTATCGCTCGAAATCCGCGAACAGTCCATTTACGGGAATGAAATTGTATGGGAAAGTACACGTCACGATCTGTAAAGGTGCAGTCGCATATCAATGCCCGTAACACAAATCTTGCGTTTATATCTTTCCGTCCGGCAAAATTCACTGCCGGGCGGAGTTTCACGTCTCCGCCTCGCGCAGCCGCTCCACAATGCTCGTGCGCGCAAGTCTCCCGCACGCCAGGTACGGCAGCAACACGGAGACCGCCAGGAACACCGGCAGCAGAATCAGGTACGGCAGCGCCGTGTACCGATAGCGGAAGAACAGGATCATCTGCTCCAGGCTGCCGACCGCGAAGTATCCGATCGCGCTCCCGAACACGACGCCGAGCGCGCCGGAGATCAGCGCGTAATACACGCCCTCGCACATCAGAAGCTGCCGCAGCTGCCTCCCGCTCAGGCCGATACTCTGCAGCATCGCGAACTCGCGGCGGCGCGCCTGGATCCCGGTCAAAACAGTGTTCAGGAAATTCAGGACGCCGACCAGCGCGATGATCGCGGCCAGCACGACGCCGATCAGTCCAACCGACTGTATCATCCGCGAAAACTCTGCCCTCAGCGTGTCCGCCGAGAGATAACCCATCTGCGGGTTGACGTTTTTCGTGTACTGCTCCGCGAAATCCGCGAACGCTTCCCGGTACTCCGGTTTCACCTCATAAGCAACCGCCAGAAGCTGGCTCGCGCTCACCTCGCTCTGCTGCCTCATATCCGCGAGCGGCAACACAAGATCGAAAGAGTCCGGAGAGATTCCTCCGTCCCGCATGCTCGTCGGCAGATCGATCACCGCCATCACCTCGTACTCCTTTTCCTGTGTATTGATCAGATCAACATACTGCGTATTGCCGTCGTCATCCAGTTCCTCCTCATACTCAGAGTCCTCCGTCGCCATTCCCACAGTGATCGTTTCGCCCGCATGGTACAAAGGCCCATCCGTCTGCGTATTCCCATAAAAATTCCCAACCAGCACATAGTCTCCGCTTTGGAATTTCTCCGCGTCAAGCGTTCCCTCCAGCACCGGGATCCGTTCCAGAAGCCTCGGCGTGTACGCGTATTCATTCGTGTAGATCCCGTATTCCCCGGTCTTGATCTTCTCGATCGTCTCTCTCGACATATCCCCGTGTCTGTCATCAAGGAATACCAGTCCCTGCTCGTCGAGAGCGGCAAACTTCTCTCTTGCCGCCTCGCTCAGACGCAGTTTCGGTCCGCCGTACCGCACCCAGATCTCATCTCTCGCCGTGATCCCCTGCTGCTTATCCGCCTCTGCGATGTACGCCTCGTCTAGCGCCATATCCATGCTGATACGGGTTCCGGTCAGATTCGTATTCGCGAGCAGAAAATCCCCGGTCATCCGCGCTTCAATATAGGAATCCAGCCGGAAGCTGTGCATCGCGGTCAGGACAAGCGCGAGCAGCACCATCGAGAATGTCATCGACAGCACGACCGCGCAGGTCTTTCCCTTGTTCCGCCCAAGGTTCGCGAGCGCCATGCGCGGGATCCGTCCTCTGTATTTTGAAGTTTTCTGCGGATCTCTCCGTTCCTTTTTCCCGCCGCTCACTGCATTCCTTCTGCCGCTTCTTCCGCGTCCGCTGCCGCCGCCCTCCGTATAGCGCACCGCCTCCACCGGAGAGACCTTCGCGGCGATACGCGCCGGCTTGCGGCAGCTGAAATACACGGTCGCCAGAGAGAACAGCGCCCCGAACAACACGATCCAGGGACGGAACGCGACGCTTTTCTCCATGCCGCGCAGATCCAGGAAGCCGGTAGCGAACGGGAATACAAGTTTACATAATATGAATCCCAGACACAAGCCCAGAGGGATCCCGACCGCCGACAGCATCCACGCCTGGCGGCGCACCAGCTTCCGAATCTGCCTTCCGGTCGTGCCGACCGTCTTCAGCAGCCCATAGAATCGGATGTCGCCCAGGATCGAGATCTGGAAAATGTTGTGAATGATCAGATATCCGGTGAGGATCACGGCGAGCAGGGCGCTGACCAGCAAAATGATCTGCATCGCGTCCAGGTTCTCCGCGCGGCTGCTCATATAGGCCCAGTTCACGCCGTAATCGAGCTCCGTCTCCGGCTCGTACCCCGCCTCCTCGATGATCCTGCGCACACGCTCTTCGATCCCGCGCGCGTTTTTGAACCACAGGTTCACGCTGTAAAGTCCCATGCCCCTGTATTGCGGATCATCCTCACCGATCGCGGCGAATTCCTCGTCCGTGCGCCCGGCGCGCAGCTCCTCCCAGTACGTTTCCGACAGATAAAGCTCGCTCGCATGGCTGATGTAGCTGCCGCTGTACCAGCCGCAGAGTGTAAAGGTCTCGCTGTGCGGCTCGCCCAGAAACTCGAACGAGATTGGCACCTGGGCTCCCAGCTTTGGCTCAACTCCAAGCGCCTCGAGCACGATCGTGTCCGCGATCAGGTCGAGCCGCCCCTTCGGCACCGTCCCTTCCTCCAGTTCGACGAACGAATTCTCCAGCTCATCCTCCCCCGACGCAACGCGCAGCTCACTCTGCCTCGTCGGGACATTGTCCGCGACGCCGAGAAAAATATTCCAGGAATAGCTTTTTACCTCGGGGTTTTCAGCGATCCGCTCCATCTGCTCCCTCGTCGCGTCCTTCAGCCCCGCGTGCGTGCGCGTGCCGACCTCGCGCATCGTCTCCTCCTCCGTGATCTGGATGCTCCCTTCCAGAAAAGTAAAAATTCCCGTGAACAGCAGGCTCGTGAGCGCGATCGCCAGCACCGCGATCCGGTTGCGCACACGGCTGTTCGCCAGGCTGCGCGCGGACAGGCGGCGGATGACCTTCTGATTGTTGTTCCTCATTCCTGTCCCCTCCCCTGCCGTCCCGGCTTCGTCGCCATCTCCGGCAATATCCCCGTTGCCGTCAAGTTTCCTGCCGCCATCCGCCGCACGGACTTCTCCGCATTTGCTCTGTCTTTCCAAATGCGCCCGTCCTCGATGCGGATCACGCGGCTGCACAGCTGCGCCAGCGCCTCGTTGTGCGTGATCATCACGATCGTCTGCCCGAACTGTTCCCCGGTCACCTTCAGAAGTCCGACGACCTCCTTCGAGTTGCGCGAATCCAGGTTCCCGGTCGGCTCGTCCGCGAGGACGATCGCCGGTTTGCTCGCCAGCGCCCGCGCGATCGCCACGCGCTGCTGCTGTCCGCCCGAGAGCTGATTCGGCATGCTCATCCTGCGCTCGTAGATGCCGAGGATCTCCATCACCTCGCGCACAAACTCCCTGTCCGGCTTCTCTCCGTCCAGCTCCAGCGGCAGCACGACGTTCTCATAGACGTTCAGCACCGGCACCAGATTATAATTCTGGAAAATGAACCCGATGTTCCTTCTCCGGAAAATGGTCAGCTCCGTATCTTTTAACGACGAAATGTCCTTTCCGTCCACGATCACCCTGCCTTCCGTCGGGTAGTCCAGTCCGCCGAGCATGTGCAGCAGCGTCGACTTCCCGCTCCCGGAGCTGCCGACCACGGCGGCGAACTCTCCCTCCTCAATGCTCAGGTCAATTCCGTCCAGCGCCTTCACGAGGCCTGCTCCGCTCCCATAGTATTTCTTCAGCCCGATCGTCTTCAAGATCTCCAAATCCATATCCCCCTTTTCGCCGCGTCACAGGCTGTCCCACAGCACAGACCCTGATATTTCGCAGCTGTCGATTCGGCAGGAACCTCCTGCCTGTATTTCAGTATACCGGGCATTGCTGACAGCACGCTGACGACTCGTAAAAAAAATACTGACAGTTCTGTCAGTATTCTTCCGGCGGTACCCTGCTGTGGAGCAGGTCCGCCCTCTGCCGCTTCGATCACGCAGGCGGATCATCGGGCCGTTTCTCCGCGCTTTCCAGCCCCGCGTTCAACAGAAACACCGAAAAGCAGCTCCCGCCCTCCGGGTTCTCAGCCACTGTGACGTATCCCTTTTCCTGCGCAAGTATCACCTGCGCCAGGTACAGCCCCAGCCCTGTCCCCTCGATCTCTTCCGCCTGCTTCCCACGGTAAAACCGCTTGAAGATCTGGTTGTACTCTTCCTGCGGCACGCCCGGGCCCCGGTCGAGGATATTGACCTTCGTGTAGGTGGAAAGCGGCTCCAGAACGATCCGGATCTTCGCTCCGCGCGGGCTGTATTTGACCGCGTTCTCAAGAATATTTGTGATCGCCTCCGCCGTCCACTTTCGATTGTGGTACAGCAGGTATTCGCCAGGTTGTCTGCCCGGATCGGTTCCGGCCAAAGAAACATCACTGTCCGTGCCGCCCTCCGATCCGCCCGCACCCTTCTCTGCCCTCAGCTCGATTATAATGTCCTTCTCCTGCGCCTGGCGGTACACCGCACTCACACTCAGGGCAAGCGTCGGCAGAATATCCTGCCGCACCGCCTCAAAGTGCAGGATGCCGCGTTCCAGCCGGGACGCCTTCACGAGCGCCGACAAAAGCCACTGCATCTTCTGCGCCTGTTCCTTGATGTGCAGCTCAAATTTCTCGCGCTCTTCCTCTGTCAGATCGTCCTCCTGCAAAAGCTCCGCATCCATCACGATGTTCGCGAGCGGCGTCTTGAGCTGATGCGACAGATCCGACAGCAGCCCTGCGAGGCTCTCCCTGTCCTTCTGCGCCTGCTCCTGCAGAACCGCGGACTGGCGCAGAAGCCTCCGAAGCTGCGCCTCCAGCTTCGACTCCCGCGTGTCGGCAAACTGCCCTTTTTCATATAAGTCCATCTGCCGCTCCTCTGCGGCGGCCTCCGTCTCCTTCTCCTGCACAGGCACGTTCCGCTGATACGCGCTCAGCGTCCGCGCCAGCCGCCCGATCAGCCAGCGATAATAGAAAAAACTGCAGATGCCGGCAAAGAGACCGACAAACGCCAGCACGCCAAATACGAGAAGCCAGATATCGTTTCTGCCCATCCTGCCCTTCCTTCTTTACCTAAGAGAGATCTCCGTCCGCCGGCCGCCGCCTAACGGTCAAAGGTGAACCAGTCAAACTCCGCCTCGCCGTCGCCGCAGAACTCGAAGTATACCGCGCGTCTGCCGATGATCCCGCAGGCGAGCGGCGCACAGTACTCCCTCTTTCCCGGTTTCGCGTCGAACTGCGCCACTACCCTGCCGTGCCAGCTGTCGATCCTGACCTTCACACACATTTCCGCGCTGCAGCTCATCGCGACGGTGCAGGTCTTCGGGGCGTTCTGCCCGAACTGAAGGTAGCGGAACCCGGCGGTCGTGCCATCCTTGATGTTCACGACCGGGGAGGAGACGCCGTCGATCTGCTCATACACCGGCTTGACATAGGCCTGCCCGAGCGGCGAAAGATGGCAGGCATAACCCGCGGAGATGATCTTGTAGGCGTCGATGCCGCCTGCTGACGCCCCGGAGGAAGTCTCCTCCACCGGTTTCGAGCTCACCGGCTCGCCGTTTACATAAGTAATATCCCCAATGTAGATTTTCCCATCCTTTCCGACCGCCACATCGACCGGCTCGATCATGCCCTGTCTGGAAAACTCATCTGTGCCGGTCTGGCGATGATAGAAAATGTACCACTGCCCGCCGATCTCCACGAGTCCGCCGTGATTGTTGCCCCAGCGGTACGTCTGCTGTCCGGTCCCGTCCGGAAGCCGCAGGATCTCGCCGCCGTTGAACGAGATATCGCCGCCTTCCTGATAACCGTCGAGCGGGCGGTCCGACCATTTGTAGCTGAGGAAACCGTTGCACGGCTCATACACGCCCAGCTCCGGCACCGGCGTCACATAGCGCTTCGAATAGACGTAGACATACTTGCCGTTGATCTTTCGCGGGGAGGACGCCTCAAAAAAAGAATCGCGCAGATCGATGCCTGTCTCGTTGTTCTCCTCATTCCAGGGATCCGGCGTGTGTCCGATGGAATCGCAGCGCAGGGTGCCCTCTTTGATCGTGCACATGTCGTCCTCGAGCTCCGCGCAGAACGCCCTGCAGAATCCCCAGAACGCGTACACCCTGCCATCGTCGTCCACCAGGATCCCGGGGTCAAAGCCCAGCGGCGTGAGCCGCGGGTTTTCAAACGGACCGGCGGGATTTTTTGAGGAGGCGACCATGATCCGCGAACCGTGGTCCTCGGCAGCGTAGAGGTAAAAGGTATCGCCCTTCTGCACCACGTCCGGCGCGAAGAGTATGGAATCGTCGGACGCCCGATAGCAGACGCCGTGACAGGTCCAGTCGGTCAGGTCGTCCACCGGCGCGCTCCAGACCACCTGGTCCCTGCCGCAGTATTCGCTGCGCTCCGTGTCGTGCGAACCGTAGACATAGACGCGCGTTTCGCCCTTGTATGTGAAGACGCGCGGCTCGCCGTCCGGGACGTGCTCCCAGAGCGGAAGGTAGGGGTTCGCGGATCTCAATCGTTCTTTCATGGCAGTCCTCCTCATTTCTTCTGCTTATCAACTAAAAAAATCACTGTGCAAATAGATATCCCAGCCCGTGGACGGTCCGAATGTACGTCGGATTCGAAGGATCCTTTTCCAGCTTCCGGCGCAGCCTGCCGATCGTCACCTGCAGGGTGTTCTCGTCGACAAAACTCCCGGAACTGTCCCAGACATGCCCCAGGATCTGTTCCTTGAGCAGCACTTGCCCGCGGTTCTCCATCAGATAATACAGAAGGCGGAACTCCGTCGCGCTGCACTCGACCTCGCGCTCGCCGCGCCAGACCTTCATGCTTCCCGGCAGCAGCCGTATCTCCCCGCACACCAGCGCGCGTTCTCTGTCTGCTCCTTGGCTTCCAACGTCTTGTCCTCCGTCTGAGCCGCGCATTTCGGAACCTTGTTCCCTGTCCGAGCCGCGCGCTCTGACCCCGCCCATGTGGTCTGCTGTGCCGCCATGGCGGGCGTCTTTTTCCGGCTGCCCTGCCGCCGGCTCTTGGCTTCTCCGCATCACCGTGTCCAGCCTCGCCTTGAGCACCGCCAGAGAAAACGGCTTTGTCAGGTAATCGTCCGCCCCGCTCAAGAGCCCCTGCACCTCATCTGTCTCCATGTCGCGGGCCGTCAGCATCAGGATCGGGATCCTGGAAGTCTCCCGGATCTCCCGGCAGAATGCGATCCCGTCGCCGTCCGGAAGATTCAGATCGAGCAGGACCGCATCCGGCTTTTCTGATTCCAGCAACCTTCGCGCAGCCGCGATCGTCCCGGCATGGCTGACCTCGTATCCATCGCGTCCCATGGAAAAGGCGATACCCTCCGCCAGCCCGCGGTCGTCCTCGACAATCAACAATCTCATAAAAATATCCCGCCCTTCCCAGCGACACATCTAAAGTCTTACTTTATTATAGTCGCTGTACAGGCGGGATAGCAAGATACTTTTTCTATTTGAAGAAATTTCTACTCCTCCGCGCACAGCGCGTGGTTGTTCACGCCGTCCACCCAGAGCTTCAGGCGATCGACCTCGTAGACGCGCAGGATACCGGAGAGTTCCGCCTCGTCCGGGCAGATCTCCGGGAAGAGATTTGTCCGCCCTTCAAAGTAATCCCTCTGGTAGCACTTCGTCCTGCGATCCCCAAAGATCGCGCCGTAGAAGATCTCCGACTCGACCAGATCCTGGAACATATGGCTACCGTAGCTGAGCTCCGGCATATACCCGGCGCGGTTGTCCGTGACCTCGCAGATCGCGCAGAAACCGGAGATGTCGACAAACTTCACCGGCACGCCGAGCTCCGGCGACGAGGTGCCGATGCGCCCCGGCACCGTGAGCAGGATATTTTTGATTTTCCCTTTGTAATACTTGTTCACTGCCCCGATCGCGTCCGCCACGCGCGGCTTCTGCGCATACGGGAACTCATAGTATTCCTTCGGTTCCACCTGGATCACCACGTCGATCTTCTTTGCCATCGACTGCCCCATCGAGGACTCCGTGATCTCGAAGAACGTCCGCTCCGAGCTGACTTCCGGCATCTGCGTGCTGACCTCATCCTTCCCGACGTAGAGCGGACGGCACTGCAGAAGATTAACGACGAAGTCGTCGCCCTGGCTCAAGTTCACCGTGTACTCGATGTCCACCGGGTTGTCATAGGCTTTCTGAAGCTCGTGCAGCATCTTCTTCATCATTGAAGTGAACTTCCTGTTCGCCAGCAGGCGCTGACAGCTCACGAAATAAATGTCCCGCGGCCTGCCCGTCTCTCTCAGACGGTCCTCCGCCTCATAGTCGTGCTCCAGCACCACATTCTTGTACCACTGCGGCAGATGCGGCAGAAGCTCAGACAAGGCGACCTCCTGCGTGCGGTTCTCCGCCATGTTGATCACGTCGATCTTGTGCTGGGAGAAGCGGTGCTTATCCGCGATCTTCACGAGCATCGTCACCTCCGGCCGGTCCAGGTTCACGAGGCGCGGATAGTCATTTTCCGTGCGGTCCACAGCCTTCGTCCCAAGCCCCATCACGATGCGCAGCATCCCGGCCGACGGGTCCATATCCGGCATCCATTTGTAGGCACTGTAGCTGTAGCCGACGCCCGCCGTGCACGGCATAAAATACGGCCCGTAGTAAGAGCCCGACACGCGCTGCACCAGCACGGCCATCTGCTCATCGCTGTCGGCCAGCCCGCGCTTCTGGCGGTACTCCAGAGCCGACGGGTCCATCGTGCTCGCGTAGACCGTGCGCACCGCGTCCTCGAACGCCTGCATCCGCTCCTCGATCTCGCCGCGGTTCGGGCAGAACACCGACTCATATTTTCCTGCAAACGCGTTTCCGAACCCGTCCTCCAGAAGACTAGATGAGCGCACGATGATCGGGTTCTGGCCGAAATACTCCAGCATGTTGCGGAACTGCTCCCGGATGTTGTTCGGGAACTGCCCGGAGAGCAACGCCTCCTTCAGCTCCTGCGCGGCGCTTAAAAACCCTTCCTCCGTCTTCTGCCGGATGCGCGTCTCCCAGCAGCCGTTCGAAACGATGTAGGTGTAGAACACGTCCGATCCGATATAGAACGAATCGTGCTGTTCGGAATGCTTGTGGTAACCCTCCAGCGCCCTGTCCACGATCTTCCGCGCGGTCAGCATGCCGCAGGCCTTTCCGCCGATCGCGCCGCTGCCGATCATGCGGTCGCGCACCTCGAAATAGTCCGCCGGTTCAAAATACTGCTTTAGAAGCGCGTGCATCTTTGGGTCGCGCGTCATCGTGCTCTCGATGATCATGTCCTCCGTCTCATCTGTGAACTGTCCGCTCAGGTAATCCGCCTTCGCCTTGATAAAAAAGCGGTCGTGGCTGTCGCTCGACTGGTCCTGCCCATACCCGGCCGCCGACTGGATCAGACTGTAATAGCGGCTCGTCGCCACGCCGTCCGTCAACGGTTCGAAGACGCCGCTTGCATCCCTGCAGCAGTGCGGCAGGAACATCGTCGTCGAATAGCGGTTCCAGACCTTTAAGGGATGCAGGTAGCGCACGTCCCCGTCCGAATAGACGTCCAGGAGAAGCTGCGTCGTCTCCCGGATGCGCGCGACTGCCTCAAAAGAATGTCTGCCGCGGATCAGCGGGAAGAACGCGACCGTATCCAGGATAAAGAGGTACGGACAGGTCACGCAGAAGAAATTGCCCATCATCAGGTCCGTGTACCAGGCCGACTGCAGCTCCGAGAGGCTGTCGAAGACGTAGAACGCGTCCCGCCCCTCCTCCGTGATCCGGTTGTGGATGTCGACCGTAAATTTCTCAAAGCCTTCGTCCGGGTCGAACTGATAAATCTTCAGCCCCTCCATCTCCGGCAGGATCGGCTCGTGCTGCGCGAAACGGATGTAGACCAGATTCCGCCCGTCCGCGATCGCCTGCCGCACGTACGGCTGCACAAAATAGCTGTACTCCTCCAGATCCGTCACCTGCCAGACCACATTGTCGCCCAGACGGATATTGTCGAGCACCTGATCCAGTCCCGGCATCCCGCTCTTGATCTTCTCAAACGCCGCCATGTTCTCACTCCTCCTTCATCCTTATAAGCACAAAATCCCCCTGCGGGGACACCTTTGTCCCCCCCCCAGAAGGATCTCGTTTCAGACTTTATATTCATTTCACATTTAGATAGACAGGAACCGCATGGATTTCCGGGGCTTTTCCGGCACAAACTGAAAAAAGAAAGTTTTCCGTTTCCCAACATGTATCTACAGTTTTGCCGGGAAAGTTCCAAGGAAGGGTACCGTGCGGTTCCGTCCGGATACATTATGCAAATGTAGCACTTTCAGTGGAAGAACCTGCTCCCCATGTACCCGGTCATCCCGTCGACCTGCACTTTGTACCAGCCGCTCGAATCGTCGAGCACCTGCACGGTCGTCCCGTACATATATTCCCCGATGATCTCGTACTCATAGCCCGGGCCGCTGCGGATGTAACACGAACCCGTCAGCGTCATGTAGACCGGTTCCGGCGGTTCGGTCGGCGCTTCCGTTGGAGGCTCCGTCGGCGGTTCCGTCTCCGTGATCGGCTGCGGCGCCGGCACCGGCTCAGTCTCCTTCTTCAATGCCGGAGTCGTCTTCGCCTCCGTCTCGGTCTGGCGGACGATCGTCACGCCGGTCTCATTCTCCGGCAAAAGACCGGAAGAAGTCTCTGTCGTCTTCGTCGCGCTTTCGCTCTCCGGCTCAGCCTGCGAGGGCGCTTCCGTCGCCTGTCCTGTCTCCCTGGCCAGCTCCGGCTTATCCACTGAACCAGTTTCGGATTCCTTCTCCGAATTCTTCTCCTGCTCTGTCCCGGACTCCTGCACGGATCCGGAACCTTCGGTCTCCGACTCCGGATACACCTCAATGACATCCTGAGAACCCTGCTGCCCGCCACGCTGATACAGCCTGACGCCGATCAGCACAAGGAAAAAGATCAGCACCGCCGCCAGCAGCAGCATGATATACCGCAGGTAATCCGATAACCACTCCTTAAAATTCTTCATGAAGCCACTCCCCTTTTGTACCTTAACACATGAACAGTTCCATATCGTTTATCCGTACAGCCGCGGCGCCGCAGATGCCCGGCAACAACTCTGTCCTATTATC
The DNA here is from genome assembly GCA_947626285.1 of uncultured Lachnospiraceae bacterium. Classification (GTDB taxonomy): domain Bacteria; phylum Bacillota; class Clostridia; order Lachnospirales; family Lachnospiraceae; genus Choladousia. The sequence continues at coordinate 38,105 of CANQRR010000002.1, read as the reverse complement.
CTACCAGAATTTCCGGATCACTTTTTTCATGTAGACCGCATACCAGACGGCATAGATGAAAAACAAGATCAGGGCACCCATATACACATAGGCGTTCACGAGCCCTGCAAGATCCTGCAGCAGCCCCGCCACCCCGCAGACGAGCGCAAGTATCCCCAGCACCAGCTGCTTCGGCGCAAGCTGATGGATGTACCCCTCCACATCCTTGCACTTCTTGGCGTCCAGCCCTTTCGGCAGAAGCATATTCTGCTTGACCTCCCTTGTCCGCATCATATCGATACAAAGGTAAATGACATACAGGCCGCAAGCGACGACCAGCATATCCACGAGAGAAAACATGGAACCCATATCCATTTCGACTGCCCCTTTCCTACTGCTTTCGTTTATCTCGAATGGCCGCGCCGGTCAGTGAATGTCAAGGAATGCTTTGACCGCCGTTTCCATCTGTGACTTGTCGATCACCTTGTCATGCAGCACCACGGCGCTTCGGATCTCCTCGATCGCCCGCGGCACCTTCGTCCCGGAGAGCCTGCTCAGCTCATCGATCAGCGCGAAGTCGTCCATACCCGCGTACTTCGGATTGATCGCCTCCATGACGCTGCGCGCAAATTTGTACGGGCTTGCCGTCGAAGCGATGACCGTCGGCGTGCTGTCCCCCGACTGCGCCCGGTACGCGCGGTACACACAGGACGCCACCGCCGTATGCGTGTCCAGCACATATCCCGTCTTCTTATATAATCCCGCAATCTCCCCGGCGACGTCCTCCATCGTCGCAAAGCCGCCTGTGAAGCCCGTCATGGCCTCTCGCATCGCCTCGCTGACCGTATAGCTTCCTTTCTCTGAGAGCTCCGCCATCAGCCGCGCGTTCTCCTTCGCGTCGTCGCCGGCCATGCGGTAGATCAGTCGCTCCAGGTTGCTGGAGATCAGAATGTCCATCGAAGGCGACGAAGTCAGGATAAACTCGCGGTTCCTGTCGTAGATGCCCGTCCGGAAGAAATCGTACAGCACCTTATTCTCATTGGACGCGCAGATCAGCCGCTCAATCGGAAGTCCCATGCACTTCGCGTAATAGGCCGCCAGAATGTTTCCGAAGTTCCCGGTCGGCACCACCACGTTCATGCGCTCGCCGGAGCGGATCTTCCCGGCCTTCAGCAGCTTTCCGTACGCGTACACATAGTAGACGATCTGCGGAACCAGCCGTCCGATATTGATTGAGTTCGCCGAGGAGAAACGATAGCCGGCTTTCGCAAGCTCCTCCCCTAGCGCCGCGTCCCCGAAGAGCCGCTTCACCCCGGTCTGCGCGTCGTCAAAGTTCCCGCGAATGCCGATGACGCAGGTGTTGGCTCCCTTCTGCGTCACCATCTGCTTCTCCTGCACGGCGCTCACGCCGTTCTTCGGGTAAAACACGATGATCTTCGTCCCCGGCACGTCCGCAAACCCGGCAAGCGCCGCTTTCCCGGTATCTCCGGAGGTCGCCGTCAGGATCACGATCTCCTTGTCCTCATGGTTCTTCTTCGCCGCTGTCGTCATCAGGTACGGCAGAATCGAGAGCGCCATATCCTTAAAGGCGATCGTCGCCCCGTGAAAAAGCTCAAGATAATACGCACCGTCCGCTTCGCAAAGCGGAGCGATCTCAGGCGTGTCGAATTTCTCATCGTACGCGCTGCAAATGCAGGCCTTCAGCTCCTCCTCCGTGTAGTCGGTCAGAAACTGCCGCATCACCTCATACGCGGTCTCCTGATACGTCATGTCCGCAAGCGTCTCAGGTGAAAGCGCAAGCTCCGGAATACGCTCCGGCACGAACAGCCCGCCATCCTCAGCGAGCCCTTTCAACACCGCCTGCGACGCAGTCACCCGGTTCTTGTCGTCCCTGGTACTTCTGTACATCAGATTCATAACATTCATCCTTTTCTGTTTTCCGTAATTACAGTTTATCATATCACAAAAGAACAAAGTGGGCAAGCCCACTTCAACTGTCTGCATCTTCACTTTCAACTGCCCGCGCCCTCAATCCCAGGCTTCCTGTCTACTTTTCGCCTTCAAATGGACTTTTCCCGAAAAAAGGCCCCTCCGAACGATCGGAGAAGCCCTTTTCCTTATGTATCACTCACATATTCTTCAAACGTGAAATACTCATGCCCGCCGTACTCAAATATCTTGACAAGGCTGGAGTCAAACCAGCTCGCGCTCGCGGAGTCGGCGTCATCGCGTGCAAAAAAGAACAAAGCGCCCTGTGAGTAATCTTCTCCCTGCAGGACCCGGTCGACAGCTTCTATCGTGGAATCTGTAACACTGCAGCTATAGATTCTGCCGTCCGACGTCGGCTGGAACTGCGCCTTCTGCCAGACCACGTCGTAGATCGTGTCAGGGAAATGCGAATCCTGTACCCGGTTGAGAACCACCTGGGCTACGATCATCTTGCTCAGCTCATCCCCGCCTGTGGCCTCCGCTTCTACGATCTGCAGCAATGTGTAATAATCTTCCTGTGACATCTGGTTTTCATATACTGCCTGCTGCGCGTAGTAGCCGAGCTCACCGGCGATCTTCGTGCCTTCCTCGATCGATGTCCGGTGGATGACCCTTCGGTCAAGTCCTTTTACCCCAGCCAGTACCTCCTCGTTCGCATCTGCGACGCTCACAAGCCGTGCGGCATCGGAATACTGCTCCATAGATGCCACGCCGCCCAGGATCCCCATAAGTCCCGCCTGCAGCTGCTGCGCCCTTCCATCCTCCGCTTCCGGAGCATCAACAGCATCTGCTATGCCCTGACCGCTGGCGTCCAGTTCCGGCACGGCCAGCACAATGCCGACGACCAGCATGACGCCTGCCAGCATTGACGCAATATCCCTGATGTACCGGTTCATGATACGTCGCGTGAAATCAACAAGTGATTTCAGTCCGTCTCGTAACAGCATCATAAACTCTCCTGTCATTTTGGTAGATATCACTTCATATCTGCCTCTTATGTCCCTTATTGTTTATTTTACTGCCTCCCAACGTATCTGCATTATACAAAACATTGAAACTATGTGTCAATATATTTTTCATATTTTTGTAATATATTATCTGGCCGACTTTTTCCGACATGTGAAAAATGTGCATATTTGCTATATAGTTATCAAATTTCGGTTTTGTTTTTGTGCATATTTTGAAACTTCTTCCTGACGGTTTGTCCATTTTGCCAGATACAAAATCTACGCTTTTTCCTTTATTTTTCGATATTTTTTGTGATGGTATGCAGAATTGCAGGATATGGTGTCGGATTATTAATATTTTTGTAATATTTTTTCCTAATTGTTAAATGCAGGATATTGTACATTGGCCTGCCCTGGCAGGGTACATCTGGTAGATATCCCTATGCCATGACAAACTTGACGATAATGCCAAGCACCAGAAGGTGAAGCGGATAGAAAACATAGAACGCAAGGTTCCATTCCTTATGTTTCCGCTCCTCGTTGTAGAACCAGATCAGATAAAACGACAGCGGCGCCGTGACATGAATCGCGCTGACCAGAAGCCCCAGAACGGTCTTCAGCACATTCCGCGCGTAGAAAAGATAAAAGATCGCGGCGAGCAGCACCGTGGTCGGTCCGAAGTTTACGCGCAGCAGCACGACCCACATCAGCGCTCCAATCACCGTGCAGATGCGCGCCAGGACTGCCACCGCCCCGTTTCCTTCCTTGAAAAGGTCCAGCACGTAGAGCATCAGCAGGCTGATCGCAATCCCGAACATGGCGTTCTGCGCGGAGAAATCGAAAAAAGACTGCTGCATGGCAAGGTCAAACGGGATCTCACTCACAAACGAAAACAGCAGCACGCGCAGAAGGTATTTTCGATAATCTGAAGTATGGCGGAATCCTTCCACCACAAAGAAGGCAAAAAGCGGAATCGCCAGACCGCTGATGAGCTGCATCACAGAACCGGCGCCCGCCGCCGTCATCAGATGCGGGTCGGCACTCAGCGCCTGCGACAGTTCCTCCTGCGTGTAGCTGTCCAGATGGATGATCCCGTCCTGGATGACGGAGGAACCGATGCTGCCGAGAAGCATCGCCACACAGGCAAACACTTTCAGCCCGAATCCCGAGATCGAAGGCAGCTTCCAGACCACATTCGGTTTTCTCATCATCGTATTGTTTTTCATGGCATCCTCCATCTCCAGTCAGGCATACGCAAAAATAACCCATGCGCAGGATCACGGATCGTCCCCCGTCTCAGAAGTCACGTATGACCTCCAGCGCCGGGAGCGCGTTCCCATCATAGTCGAACAGCGCCTGATTCGCCCACTCGTTTCCGCCCGGGCCACTCTCCCTGATATACGCACACGCCGCTTCAGTCGCCCAGCCGCTCCCAGGCACCGGGATCCACGCAGGTTCCCAGTAGCAGAAGCCTTTTCCGCGGCCCTCCGGCACCTCCCGGATGATCCGCAGGACGTCGCGCATAAAATCCAACTGCCCTTCCGGCGTCATCGGATAGTCGATCTGCTCCACCAGCTCCCGGCGGGTCGCCATTCCCTTCCGCTCCTGTGGCTCCAGTTTCTCATAGGCGCAGTAATCCTCCATCGTGTAACCCATCGAGATCTCCGTCACGATCAGATCCTTCCGGTAGCGCACGGCAATGTCGTCCATGTTTTGTCGCAGCATGTCAAGCGGGCCGTGCCAAAACGGATAATAGGAAAGCCCGATGCAGTCAAAATCCGCGCCGCCGTTTGCGAAGTAAGCGTCAAACCAGCTGCGGTACAGCGCATTGTTCCCGCCGTTGTCCAGGTGGAGCATCACGGAAATCCCATCCCCGCCTTGCGCCGCCGGATCGATCTTCTTCGCGTTTTCACACGCTTCCGCCTCTGCCTCCCGCACGGCGCGGACGCCCGCGCTGACGAAACGGGCAATGTTTCTGTAGTTCGGCGTCCTTCCCTGTTCCCACAGAAGCCCGTTGGACAGCTCATTGCCCACCGCCACGATCTGCGGCAAAACATCTTCCCTGGCGCAGCGCTTCAGAATCTCACGGGTGTAATCGTAGACCGCTTCTTCCAGCTGATCCGCGTCCTTCCCCCGCCACGCTTTCGGCGGGATCTGCTTGCCCGGATCCGCCCAGAAATCGCTATAGTGGAAATCCAACATCCAGCCGACGCCCTTCTCCTTTGCGCGCTTTGCCAGGGCAAGCGTCGTCTCGATGTCGCTTCCGCCCGCGCCGTAGGAATTTCCCTTCTCATCAAAAGGATCATTCCAGAGACGCAGGCGCACCAGGTTCATGCCGTAGCTCCTCAGAATATCCATCGCGTCCCCCGGCACACCGTGATCATAAAACTTCCCGCCGCAGCGCTCGACCTCCAGGAGCGTCGACAGATCCATTCCCTTGATAAACTCTTTAATCATCGAACCTCTCGAAATCCTCCATCGCAAAGCGCCGCATCATGTCGCCGTAGCGGAAGCGCGCCATCTGGTTCTTCGCTAGCACATCCTCCTCGCTCCCGCGATACTGGCAGCGGATGCAGTAGTACTCTTTCTTCTCCTTGTCATAGAACATATCGAGGTCCAGATCGCGCATGAAGCAGGACGGACAGCGATAATTCAATTTCCCTTTTCCAGATTGAGCCATGTCGCAAAGACCTCCTTCTCGCAGAGTTTCCCGGTATAGCCGAGCGTGAACATCGGACTGAACGCGTAGCCCTCTTTGAAATAGCCTTCCTTCTCCCTGCCCTCGCAGGTCATGGACACGCGCGTGTCGATCGGCGGAAGCAGGCAGCTGACCTGATCCGCGTCCTTCAAGGACATTTCCCTGCACTTGTACTCATAGGGAAGCGTCTTCGTCTCTCCGCCCTTCTGTACGGAAAGCGTGAGGCTCGACATATCCTCGCTGTACTCCGTCGTCCCGTAGCAGCCAACCATGTATTCGTTGATCGTCACGTCCGCGGACGGATCGCTCATCTCGAGCACCTTCCGCTCGATCTTGATCGCGCTGCTGCCCTCCGTGAACGTGATCACGGTCTGAAGCGTCAAGCTGAGGTCAGAAAACTCGACCTCCACCGGGTCGAGCGTCAGAACGCGCTCGATGACTTCACATCCGGCATCCTTTCCGCTGCAGGCGTCCGCCACGCGCTCTGTGCGCACCGCTCCCTGCGTCCCATCATCCGCCGGTCTTCTGTTCTCAGAGAAATGCGCCTTCGTGCGGCAGAGACACAGGTCGACCTCCTCGCCGCCGTGGCAGATCTTCGCGCTGCGGATCGTGCCCTCGCCCGCATAGTGCGTGAAATAGCCCGCGCGGTACTTCTCCTGGATCAGGAACGGATAGCTCGCGTCCTGAATGTGCGGCGTGCCGATGCCCACCGGCCAGTCGAGCTTCGCCACGTACGGGCGCAGGTCGACGATCGCGCCGCCCTGGTCCATGTTTACGCCGACGCGCATGAACGGATCGCAGTACCAGAAGACCTGCTTTTTGCTCCCGTAGAGGATATCCCTCCACAGCGCGCATTCCGGCTCCGTGTAGGATTTCTTCTGACGATAATAGTCGGCGAACTCGCTCATCGTCATGTCGATGAGCCTGCCCTCCTTCTTGAGCTTCCCGTAGTAGGCGCAGCCGTCCTCGTAGGACTTGAGCAGCAGTTCATACGGGGACTCCCAGCGCCCCATCTTATTCATCCAGCCCGGGCCGACGAACATCATGTTGTAAGCGTAACCGTTGTTGAACTTCTCCTGGTAGCGGTACTGGTCGATCAGGTTGTAGAGATATGGATACTCCCAAGTCTCAGTGTCATAGATCATCCCGCGCAGCACATTCTGCGGATGCGTCCCGAAGTTCGATCCGTTGCCATCGTAGCAGGCGATCAGATCACGGCTTAAGTGAGGGATCGCCACGATACCGGAGTCCTCCGCCTCGTTCGCCGCCGGCGCGTGCGTGTTCTGCTTCGACGGGATCCACGGCGCCCACGGGCCGCCGTCCATAAACGTATACCAGCTGTTGTTGCAGGTGTGGTAGGCCTTCGGCCCCTCCTCCCAGCAGGTCGCCACCGCGCATTTGACCGACGGGTATTTTTCTTTTATGTAGTTGATCAGCTCCGCGTCCATGTAGTAGGATCCGGTCGACTCCGGATAAAAGCCGAAGCGCTCACGGAATTTCTCAAAGACATCCTGCACGATCGCCTTCTTGTCCTCCATCGAGAACATCCAGATGCAGAAATCCTTCGTCTTGTACTTCTCGCGGAACTCCTTGCAGGGCAGCCCCAGCAGCGTCAGACCGATCTCATCCCCATACTTTTCATGGTGCTCCTTCGCCAGCGCGACCGCCTCGTCGTTGAACAGGCTGGCGTAGGTCATCTCGATCGTCGTCTTCAGCCCGTTCTTGTGCGCGCACTCCTGCTGCGTCTTAAAGATGTCAAGGCTCTCTGTCAGCAGCGCTTTGCGCCCGATGTCCTCCGCCTGCCCGTGCCCGGTCACCTTCTCCGCGTACTCCGGCACCATCTCGGGGCGGTGGACAATATTCAGGATAAACTCTCCCATAGTCGTCTTTTCCTTTCTGTTTCTTTAGCCCTTTACCGCGCCTCCAGTCACGCCTTCCACGTAGAACTTCTGCATGATGAAGAACAGCACGGAGATCGGGATCGACACGAGCACGCCGCCGCAGCAGAAGATCGTGAAGTAGCTGTTGATCAGGCTCTTGTCGAGCATCTTGTACAGACCGATCGCGACCGTATAGTTCTCAGAGATACCTGCGTTCAGGATCATTTTCGCGAACACGAAGTCCATCCATGGCCCCAGGAAACTGCTGATGACCGTGTACACGATGATCGGACGGCTCATCGGAATGATGATCTGTGAGAAGATCCTCGCCTCGCTGCAGCCGTCGATGCGTGCCGCCTCGCACAGCGCGCGCGGGATCGTGTCGAAGAAGCCTTTCGCAATCAGATAGCCAAGGCCTGCAGACCCGGAGTAGACCATGATCAGACCCGCGTAGCTGTTCGTCAGGTTGAAGGTTTTCAATACGAAGTACACCGCGATCATGGAGAGCATGCCCGGGAACAGGTTCAGAATAACGCCCATGTTCATCAGGGGCTTTCTCATCGGAAAGCGCATCACGGAGGTCGCGTACGCCACCATCAGCACGAACGCCGTGGAGATCACGGTCGTGAAGCACGCGATGATGAAGGTGTTCATGAACCAGCGCGGGAACTGCTGTACGGTATCCGGCTGGAACAGCTTCTGGTAGTGGATCAGACTCCACTCCTTCGGGAAAAAAGTGCTTGTGTTCATTCCCGAATAGGCGCTGAACGACGTGCAGACCAGCCAGATGATCGGAATCAGCCAGATGAACGCCAGCACCGCGATCAGCGCATTGTGCAAAAGAATGCTTGAGGTACGATTACTTTTCATCTTTTTCATTATTGGTAATCCTCCTCTCTTCCGTTTCCTATCATGCGGTTAAACGCGAACAGCGTGAAAACCGCACAGATAATGAATACGATGATACCGATCGCCGAAGCCATCTTGTAGTTGTAGTAGTCCTGCGTCAATCGGAACAGCCAGGTCACCAGAAGGTCGACCTCCTTCGCCTGTGAATTCGCCATCGCCTGGTTCGTCGTCGTGTAGACGCCCTCAGTCAGCAGGTAGATGACGTTGAAGTTGTTGATGTTCTTGACGAAATCGGTCACGAGCGCCGGTCCTGTCACGAAGAGCATGTACGGCATCGTGATGCTCTTAAAGATCTGGAACGGCTTCGCGCCGTCCACGCGCGCGCTCTCCACCTGATCGGACGGCAGGTTCATCAGAACGCCCGTCGCGATCAGCATCTGGTACGGCACGCCAATCCAGATATTGATCAGAATGATCATCACGTGCGCCCAGCCCGGAGCCGACAAAAACGGAATGTAGCTCGTCGAGACGAGCCCGATGTCGCGCAGGAAACCGGTCAGTCCGATGTTCGCGCAGATCGTGTTGACGATACCGCCGTTTGAGAAGAAGTTCCTCACCAGCAGCAGCGACACGAACTGCGGCACCGCGATCGTGATGATGAACAGCGTACGCCAGAGCTTCGGCACTCTCGTCTTCGCACTGTTTAACAGCACAGACAGAAGGATACCGCCGATGTAGGTCGTGAACGTCGCGAAGAACGCCCACACGAGCGTCCAGCCGAGGATGCGCACGAACGCGTAGCTGAACGTCGTCGTCAGCCCGCCTCCGAACAGGCTTAAGAAGTTTGAAAAGCCTGCCCAGGTGAACAGTGCGCTCGGCGGCATGTGCTGCTGGTCGTAGTTCGTGAACGCGACAAAGATCAGCAGCAGGATCGGGATAAACGTAAACACCGTGATGCCGATCACCGGAAGCGTCAGCAGCGTGATATGGAATTTCTCCTCAATGTAGGAGTGCATATCCTCGCGGAACGTATTGATATGCTCTCCCGCTTCCGCCTTCTGCTGGAGACGGTAGACGTTGACGACATTCCGCATCCAGATCACAAAGGCTCCTGCCCAGACCACGAAGCTGAACAGGGAGAACAGCAGGATCGAGAAGGAGTTGTCGTAGTCGTTGAACTCACTCTTCATCGTCTTCATGTTGAAGACACGCTCCATCACTACCGTTCCCAGAGTGCCAAACTTCGGCACATACTGCATCGCAAATGTCAGGGTAAACGCGATGATCGCGGCTTCGAGCGCCGTCATGATCAACGCTTTTATGTACTGTTTGCGGCGCGCATAACCCGCACCCATCCACAGGACAGACAGCTTGACAAAGATGTCGCCTTTGGCAAACGCGACCCCGAAGTCCTTAAAGAACCCGCCGATCGCCCCAAAGAAGCCGCCGACTGCGGACATAGCCCCACCTTTCTTCTGACTTGCCATAGAGTCCTCCCACTATTAAAAAAATATGCCCGGCACATTCACGCGCACGGCATTTTCTGCAAAGGTCGTCCACAGGAAGCTCCTCTGCGTCAAAACAGGACCGCCGCCCGATAAGCGGCAGCCCTGCCTTATTCTTTACATACAGACCGTATTACTTATGATCTCTTACTCCACCGGAGCCGTGACGCCCTCTACCAAAGTATCCAGAGCTTCCTGGATCGCCGCGTCGTCGTCCACGGACAGATTGCCCTGCGCGATCATCTCGCCGAAGGTAGCCGACGGATCCCAGAACTTGCCGCCCACGTTCTGCGCAACGCCGAACTCAGCCTGCTTGCCGAGCGCTGCCATCGCCAGATTCGCGGAGACTGCGTCAGATGCCAGAACATTGTTGTTGCTCGGGCCGCTCTCGCGCTGATCGAAGAACTTCTGCTGAGAAGCCTCGTTCGTGATGAACTCAGCCAGAAGCACAGCCCATCCGGAGTTCTCAGAGAAACCGTTCACGCCGACGAACTTGTAGCCCGCCACAGAGCCCTGCTGCACCTGCGTATCGCCAACCGTGAAGGTCGGGAGCTTGGTCGCCGCATAGCCGTCGCCGAACGCTTCCTGCGCAGCGATCGCATCCCAGGTACCGGACACTACCGCACAGAGCTGTCCGCCCGCGATCTGGTTCGTGATGTCGCCGTCCGCGATCGCCATGAACGCCGGGCTCGATGCGATGCCGATCATGCCCTTTACAACGTCAACGCCCGTGTAACCGTCCGCGCTGGTGCCGTTCCAGTCGATCGCCGTGGTGCCGTCCTCATTCAGGCCGGTCGTGAAGCCCGCGCCGTAGAAGAAGGAAGCATTGTACCAGCCGGATGCAAAGGTCATGCCGACCTTCTTGCCCGCCGCATCGGCAGCAGCCAGAAGGCTGTCCCAGGATGCGATGTCGTCCTCGGAGAGAACGGAGGAATCATAGTAAAGGAAGTATCCGTTGTCTGCCGCGCGCGGAAACGCGTACAGGCTTCCGTCCACCGTAGCCGCTTCCACAGAGCCCGCCACGTTCGCAGCCTTCACATCGTCCAGCGTCTTTCCCGCCATCTGAAGGACCTCGCCGAAGTCCTCGAGATTCAGAAGAGCGCCTGCGTTTACCAGATCAAAGATCTGATCGCTCGCGAACGCGAACACATCCGCAGCAGCCTCCGGGTCCGTGAGGATCGTGTCCTTCGCGGTGGACTCGGACTCGACGCCGATCGAAATGTCAAATTCCTGATCCGGATACGCCGCCTTGAACTCATCTACCAGCTCGCCGAGCAGGGTCTGATCCTCCTCAGCGCCCCAGAGCGTCAGGGTAACCGGCCCCTCATCCGCGCTTACGACCATCGCGGAAGAGACTGCCATTGCCGCCGAGAGAACAACTGCCATTGCTTTTCTTAATTTCATAGATGCTACCTCCTGTATGTTATTTTTCGCAGCGCTTTCGCGCCGCAATATTTCGTAATTTAGTATACAACTAATACATTTTATTGTCAATTATATTCTTATACAGAAGGAAACATTTCTTTCTTTTGTATACATTGTCCAAAAAACAGGCTATTTTCTCGTCGTTCATCCGAATGTTCCGATGATAATGCAAAAAGACAGGACAGCTCCGGAAGTACCCTTGCGAAGTTCTTCCGAAAATGCCCTGCCTTCAAACCTGAATGTCGGTTTCCGTATCTCTGTTCAGCCGATGCCGGCTTACGCTTTCGCGTGTGCGGTCGTCATGTGGTTGATCGCAGTCAGCAGCGCGTCGATCGACGCCTTGATGATATCCACGTCCACGCCGGAACCGAAATGGATCTTTCCGCTCTTGTCGCGGATGCCGACGTAAGCGATCGCGCGTGAACTCGAACTCTGCTCCAGCGCGTGCTCCTCGTAAGTCACGAGGTCGTACTCCAAGCGGAAATGTCGCTTCATCGCGTTGCTCACCGCGTTCAGGCGGCCGTTGCCGGACGCGACGATCACACTCTTCTTACCCTCGTAAGTCGCGGTCACCTCGGCGATGATGCCGTTGTGCTGCTTGAAGTGTACCTCCTCGATCTTGTACGGCTCGGTGATGTTCTCGAACTTCTCCTTGTAGAGCTCGAAGATCTCCTCCGGCTGCAGCTCCTTGTGCAGCTCGTCAGAGACGCCCTTCGCGATGTAGCCCATCGCCTCGCGCATCTTCTTCGGCAGCTTCAGGCCGAAATGCTGCTCCAAGATGTAGCCTACGCCGCCCTTGCCGGACTGGCTGTTGATGCGGATGACGTCCGCGTCGTAGGAGCGCCCGATATCCGTCGGGTCGATTGGCAGATACGGCACCGTCCAGGTCTCGCAGTTGCGCTCCTCGCGGTACTTCATGCCCTTCGCGATCGCGTCCTGATGCGATCCGGAGAACGCCGCGAAGACAAGCGCGCCGCTGTACGGGCTTCTCTCGTCCACCTTCATCCCGGTATATTCCTCATACTTCTCCGTCACATCCGTCATATTTGTAAAGTTGAGCTCCGGATCGACGCCCTGCGCGTACATATTGAGCGCCAGCGTCACGATATCCACATTGCCGGTGCGCTCGCCGTTGCCGAACAGCGTGCCCTCGATGCGGTCCGCGCCCGCGAGCATGCCCATCTCCGCGTCCGAGATGCCCGAACCGCGGTCGTTGTGCGGATGCAGGGAAAGAACCACGTTCTCACGATAATTCAGATGTTCGTTCACATACTCGATCTGGCTCGCGTAGACGTGCGGCATCGACATCTGCACCGTGCTCGGCAAATTGATGATCGCCTTGCGGTCAGCCGTCGGCTGCCAGACATCCAGTACCGCGTTACAGACCTCCACCGCGTAGTCCACTTCCGTGCCGGTAAAACTCTCCGGGCTGTACTCAAAGCGATAGCCCGCTCCCTCTTCCTCGGTGAGCTCCTTCAGAAGCTTCGCTCCGTCCACGGCGATCTGCAGGATCTCCTCCTTCGACTTGCCGAACACCTGTTCGCGCTGTGCCAGGGACGTCGAATTGTAGACATGGACGATCGCGTTCTTCGCGCCCTTCAGCGCCTCAAACGTCTTTCGGATGATGTGCTCTCTCGCCTGCGTCAGCACCTGCACCGTCACGTCGTCCGGGATCAGATTATCCTCTATTAACTTGCGCAGGAACTGATACTCCGTGTCGGACGCAGCCGGGAAACCGACTTCGATCTCCTTAAAGCCAACCTCGACCAGCAGCTTAAAAAACTTGATCTTCTGCTCCAGAGACATCGGCACGACCAGCGCCTGATTGCCGTCGCGCAGGTCCACGCTGCACCAGACCGGCGCGTGATCCACATACTCTTTCTCCGCCCACTTCATGCTCGGCGTCGGAGGCATAAAATACTGTCGCGTATACTTTCTATAATTCATCATGATCTGCACTCTCCCTTTCCTGAGAAACTGTAACATCGAACGAAAGATTTGTCAACCACAGGATTCCTGCCCGGCTCACTCCACCTGAAGTACCAGGTCCGCGCCGCCGATCGTCGACGAACGGTGCGCGATGATCAGGCAGCTGCGGTCTTTCATCAGGGTCTGCAGCGCCGTCTGGATCTGCCGCTCCGTCTTCGAATCAACCGCGCTCGTCGCCTCGTCGAGGATCAGGATCTCCGGATCCGCGAGGAACGCCCGCGCGATCGCAATGAGCTGCCTCTGCCCTCTGGAAAGGCCGCCCGACTCCTCATCGATCACAGTCTCATAGCCCTTGGGCAGAGCGCATATAAACGCATCCGCCGACGCCGCTCGCGCCGCCTTGCGTATCTCCTCCATTGAAGCTTCCGGCCAGCCATAACGGATATTGTCCGCTATCGTTCCCCGGAACAACCAGATGTCCTGCATGACAACACCAAAACGCCTTCTGAGCTCCGAAAGGGGATACGCCCGGATATCCCTGCCGTCCACATAGATCTTTCCCTCCCGGCAATCGTAAAACCGCAACAGCAGTTTGACCAGCGTCGTCTTTCCCACGCCGCTTATACCCATGACCGCAGCCTTCTGTCCCGGCGCGATCACCGCTGAAAAATCGCGCAGCACATAGTCCTCCCCGTAGCCAAACGAGACGTGCGAAAAGCGGATCTCTCCCCGGCTGCGCAGGCGGTCGTCCGTCGCTTCACCCGCTTCGTCTGCATCATGTACCTTGTCCGCACTCTCCTGCAGGAGATCTGTCTCCTCCGGCTCCCCGAGAAACGCCCGCATCCTCTCCCACGCCGCTTTCGCCGTCTGGAGCATCGCCACGGACTGCGCAGTCTGACGGATCGGATCGATCAGATTTCTGATCGAATGAATGTACGTCTGTATCCCGCCGACCTGCAGTCCTCCGGCAAACGCCAGTGTCCCTCCGATCAGCGCAGCCAGGACATAGCCCACATTTCCGAACAGCTGCATGACGAGCGGCATTGCCCCGGAACAAAGATCCGCCTTCCACGCCGCCTGCAACAGCTCCCGCTCATCCCTGCGAAACGCTTCTGCCGCCTCCCTCTCCTGTCCAAAGGCTTTGATGACGCCGCGTCCCGTATAGTATTCTTCAATCTTCGCGTCCGCGCCCGCCCGAAGCGTCCGATATCGAACGACGTATTTCTCTGCTCTCCCCGCCATCAGCCACAGCGCGCCCCACGACAACGGAACGATCAGCGCCGCACACGCCGCCAGCGCCGGACTCAGACAGAGCAGCACGATCAGTATACCGCCGATCGTCATGACTGCCGTCGACAACTGCCAGAAGCCCTGCGCAAGATCCCGCCCGATCGTCTGTGCATCTTCCGTGATACAGGCTGTCGTCTCCCCCTCCGCATGTTCTTCATAGTACTGCGCCGGGAGCAAGTGGAGCTTTCCGGCCGCCGCGCATCTGAGACGGTGCGCCAGCTCACCCTCAATTTGGGATGTCATCCGGCTGCCCGCAGCCGCGAACAAAGTGCTGAGCAGGTACAGCGCCAGAGCCGTCTTTAAAATGCGCGCGACCGCATCGAGATCCATCCGTCCTGTACCGTTTAGTTTCGACATAATTCCGTCAAAGATCACCGTCGTCGCGTTCCCGAGCAGCAGCGGCCCCACGGCAGACAGTCCGGCTGCCGCTGCCGTGCAGACAAAAATTAGCAGAAAGCGCAGCCGATATTTTTTCAGATAGCTCCAAAGTCTGATCTCACACATTCTTACGGCCCTCCGATCTGTCCCGCGGTCTGCCCGGGCGAAACTCATTCCTGTCCTCTGCCCCGTCTGCTTTTTCCGCCGTCTCCTGCGACAGCGCGATCTGCCGATATACCTCGCAGTTTCGCATCAGCTCTTCATGTCTCCCCATACCGACGACCTGTCCGCCGTCGAGTACAACGATCCTGTCCGCGTCCATGATACGGCGGATCTGCTGATCCGCCACGAGCACCGCGGCGCCTTTCGTCCTCTGAGTCAGCGCTGCCTGAAGCCGCGCATCCGTATCCGCGTCCAGCGCGGAAAAACAATCGTCAAACAGATAGATCTGCCGGGAACCGACCAGGACTCGCGCGATCGTCAGGCGCTGTCTCTGTCCGCCCGACAGATTTTCTCCGCCCGGCGCGATCTCCATCTCCGTTCCTTTGCCACTCTCGCGGACAAACTCCTCCGCCTGCGCGGTCCGAAGCGCCGACCACAGTTCCTCCTGCGCGGCGTCCGGCCTCCCAAGGCGCAGATTCGACGCGACCGTACCCGAAAACAGAAACGCTGCCTGCGGGACATAGCCGATCTTTCCACTCCGCTCTTCTGGCTCACAGGCAGCCGCTGCCTTTCCGTCGATCCGGACCTCGCCCGCCGTCGGTGCAAGGAGCGCGGAGGCCATCGCGAGCAACGTCGTCTTTCCGCTTCCCATTCCGCCAACCAGCGCGACCTTCTCCCCGTAATCAACCGCAAAAGAGACGTTCTGCAGCACCGGTTCGCTCTGCTCCGGATAGGTGCAGGACACCCCGCAAAACTCAAGCGCCGGAGCCGGACGCAGAATACCCCGGTCTGATTCCACGCCGCGGTCCGAAGACGACTTTCCGGCTCTTTCCCGCCGCGGGGCATCCAGCAGTTCTTCGATCCGTGCCGCCGCGGAAACTCCCGCCGGCAGATCGGCAAAAAAGGCCGCCAGGGTCACGAACGCGTTGACTTCCATCATCATATACTGGATCCCTGCCACCAGCCCGCCGGAGAGCAGGCTGCCCTCATTGATCCCGACCGCGCCTCTTTGTGCCGCCAGAAGCACGGCGGCATCCATGAGCAGAAGCAAAAGCGGCAGCGCCATGGAAGTCAGCCGTCCCGCGCGGACCGTCTGCCGCATCAGCTCTCTGCTCTCCCGGCACAGCCGCTCCTTTTCCCTCTCCTGTGCTCCGAACATGCGCATGGTCATCATCCCCTGCACATTCTCACGCGCCGTCCGCGCGATCCGATCCGAATGCTCCCGCAGCGCCCGATACCTGGGCAGCGCAAGGAAAACACCCCCTGCCGTCAGCAAAAGCGCAAACAGCAGGACGACACACGCAAGCCGCCCGAATTCCCGGTTCAGCAGGACCATGCCCAAGACCGCGCCGGCACCGAGCAGAAGCGCGTACAGCACCATGCGGAAAAACACGGACAACATCTGCTGCACCTGACGGACGTCTCCCGTGGCGCGCGAGACAAGCGCGGAGACAGAATATTTTCCACTTTCCGTCTCTCCAAAAGAAAGCGTTCGTTCAAACAGTTCCTGCCGCAGCCGCCCTGCGCAGCTGACGCTGATCCGGGAGGCAAGCGCCGCCGCCATCGCGGCAAAAAACATGGCACAGACCACAGCCAGGATCATCGCGAACCCCTTTTTCAACAGGTACCGTCTCTGCAGCCTGTCCACATTGATCCCGCGCGCGCGCATATCTTCGCGCACAAAATTTACGGCAGCCTGCGTGATCAGCTCCTGCGGCACCTGCCGGATCTGTCCCCGCGCAGGTTCCGTAAGCTCCAGCCTTGTCTCATCCGGCAGCATCCCCAGAATCCCGAACACGTCCATCCCGCGCGGCACATACAGGTCACCCAATACCTCCTCGTAATCTGCCCCATCCGTACTCAGCGCATAGACCGCCACCATCGGCGCGGTCATCACTTCCGCAAGCTCCTGCTCTTCCTCCGCCGTCAGTTTCTGCTTCCGATAGAGCTCTCCGTCCTTCGCATAGCCGGACAGCACAGTTTCCTGTTCTTCCTGCGTCATCAGAAGAAGAAGGTGCTGCATGCCCGTCCCGCTCAGCTCCGGGACAAGCGGGGACTCAATCCCGCTCTGCCCGATGCCAATGTCGATGATGTCCGCCGTATATTTCGGAATCCGCAGATCGCAAAATACCTGCAGGGTCAGCAACACGGCGATCAGAAACACCCCCGGAATGTATCCTGTCAGACTCCGGATCAGCCTTCGCAACGTTCCTCCTCCTCCCTTTTCGTACGCCTGAGCTCACCGCTCACCGGATCAAAAAGCCGGATCCGCGCAAAACATCACTCGCGGATCCAGACCCGCATCTGATTCAGCCCCCGATTTCCCCACAGATAATAGGGAATCGCCGTAAGCTCCGTCTCCGTGCGCTGCGGAGGCGCGCTGCGGTAGAGCGCGTCGCTGTCCGCCTCCCGCAGTCCTTTCATCTTCAGCACGACGCAGTCCTTCAACAGCTCTCCCTCCCCCTTCTCTGCTGTGATCTCACTGTCTCTCGGAAGCGTCAGTGCCTGCAGCATAGGGCCGTTGTCCACGCCCTCAAAGCAGTAGACCACCGGGCCACGGGCAAGCGCCACCTGCCCCGCCGTGTCGCGTACGCGGATCGTCCCGTAAAGCCTGCGCACCTCCATGGGGAAGTGTAGATCGACCACATCCCCTGCATTCCAGTTTCTTCTCAGATAGAGATAACCGTCCCTGCGTTCTATTTCCTGCGGCTTTCCGCCTACCGTCACGGCAAGCGAAGCGTCCGCAATGTAGCCCGGAATATGGATCGCCAGACAGAATTCTTTCTCTGTCTTCGGCGTGACTGTATAGCGGACCTGTCCATCCCACGGGTAAGCGCTCTCCACCTGAATATCCGCAAGCGCAAGCTGAGCCGTCTGCCCGATCATCAGATGCGAGTAGACCGTATCCTCGCTCTCGCTCCAGCAATATCTGCCGAGCGACAGCAGAAGACGCGCCAGGTTCGGCGGACAGCACGCGCATTGGTACCAGCCCGGGCGCTCCGGCAGCACATGGCGCATTCCGAACACTTTACCGCTCAGTCCCGGATTCACCTCGAGCGGATTTACATAGAAAAAGTGCTTTCCGTCCATCTGCATCCCGCTGATCGTCGAATTGTAAAGGCAGAGCTCCATGATGTCCGCATACTCACCCTTCGGTTCAATATCCAGCATGGACTTCGCCCAGAAGACAAGTCCCACCTGCGCGCAGGTCTCCGCATAAGCGCGGTCCGGCGGCAGATCATAGTCTACTGAGAAGGACTCCAGTTCGCCCGACGCGCCGATCGCGCCCGTGACATACAGTTTCTTTGTCAGAATATCCTTCCAGAGCGTCCGGCACGCCTGATAGAGCGTCCCGTCCCCGGATGCCGCGGCGAGATCTGCCATCGCGCGGTAGAGATAGACCGCGCGCACAGCGTGTCCTTTCGCGGCTTTCTGTTCCCGCACCGGAGCGAAACTCTGATTGTAATCCAGATCGCGCGGATCCATACCGAAGACATCGAAGTCACGCTTCTCCTTCTCCTCCGCGAAGAAATCCTTATCTTTTCCCCGCGCCTCGATAAAGTAGGACGCAAGATCCTTATATTTCGGATCGCCGGTCACCTGATAGAGACGCATCAGACCGACCTCCACTTCCTCGTGCCCGGGAATCCCGTACCGCTTATCCGGTCCGAACACGGAAGCGATCTGGTCCGCCATGCGCCGCGCAACGTTCAGCAGGGTATCCTTGCCCGTCACCTCATAGTGCGCCGCGGCCGCCTCCATCATATGTCCCATGCAATAAAACTCGTGCCCTTCCAACAGATCCGTGTAGCGGTGCTCCGGCTCCTTGATCGTGAAATAGGTATCAAGATAACCATCCGGCTGCTGCGCCTTTTCCACGATCGCGATCACTTCGTCCATCCGCCGCTCAAGATCCGGATCCGGATGCACCGCGAGCGAGTATGACGCTGCCTCCAGCCATTTGGCGACGTCGCTGTCCTGGAAGACCATCCCGTAGAACTCGCCCTCTTCCATGCCCGCGGCAATGCGGAAATTCGCAAGCGCATGGCTCTTCTCCGCGCCCGGGATCTCATCGTTTAAAATCTTCTCCTGATAGGGAAGCACCACCTGCTTCACAAGCTCCTGGTACGGCGTCCAAAAGGCGTCATTCAACTTCGCCTGCTTCAGGCCAATCGGCTTTATCTCGCTCATCTCGTTTCTCCTCTCCTTACTTCAGTGTGATGACTGCCTGATTTTCCCTCTTCTCAATCTTTGCCGCACAGCCGTCCGGCATGCTGCACTCCCAGCTTGCGCCGCCCTGCACGGTCACCGTGATCGTCTGCCCTGCACGGACCGCCTCGATCTCCATCGCACGCCTGCCCGCTATATCCGGCACAAACGTGCGTGCGCGCGCCCCGTCCTCAAACTCTGTGAGGAACAGCGTCACGTCCTGCTCGAAATCGTAATCCGGCTTCGTACAGCAGGAGCCCAGAGGCAGGATCGTGTTTTGCGCGATGAGCAGCGGCATGCCGTGATAGTCGAAGCGTCCCTTCTGCCAGCCGCCGCCCGTGAGCGTCTCTCCGGTCAGGAGATTGTACCATCTCCCCTTCGGCAGATAATATTCGACCTCGCCCGTCTCCTCAAAGACCGGCGCCACGAGCAGGCTTTCGCCCATCATATACTGCATGTCGAGCGGCAGGCAGCTCCGGTCGTCCGGGAACTCCACAAACATCGGGCGCATCATCGGGACGCCCGTCTCGTGCGACTCGACCGCCAGACGGTACAGATACGGCATCAGACGACACTTCAGCTCCACCATCTCTTTGAGCACCACGCAGGCCTCGTCGTCGAACAACCACGGCACGCGGTACGAAGAAGAACCGTGCAGCCGGCTGTGTGAGCTCAGCAGACCGAACTGGCACCAGCGCTTATAAATGTCCGGCGTAGCCGTCTGCTCAAAGCCGCTGATGTCGTGGCTCCAGAACCCGAAGCCGCAGGCCGCCAGGGAAAGTCCCCCGCGCAGCGTCTCCGCCATCGAGGAGTAGGTCGCCGAGCAGTCGCCGCCCCAGTGCGCCGGGAACTGCTGTCCCCCGACCGTCGCGGAGCGCGCGAACAGGACCGCGTTGCCTCTGCCCTTCTCCTGCTCCAGCAGCTCAAACACCGCCTGATTGTACAGATAAGTATAGTAATTGTGCATATCCTCCGCGCAGGAGCCGTCGTGCCACACGATATCGCGAACCGGGATCCGCTCGCCGAAATCCGTCTTGAAGCAGTCCACGCCGATGTCGAGCAGCGCCTTCAGCTTGTCCCGGTACCAGACGACCGCGTCGGGATTCGTGAAGTCCACAAGCCCCATGCCGGCCTGCCAGAGATCGGTCTGCCAGACGGAGCCATCCTTCTTCCTCACCAGATATCCGGCTGCCTTTCCCTCCGCGAAGAGATGCGACTTCTGCCCGATGTAGGGGTTGATCCACACGCAGATCTTCAGCCCCCGCTCGTGATAGCGCGCGATCATACCCTCCGGATCCGGGAACGTCTTCGGATCCCAGACGAAATCGCACCACTGGTACGCCTGCATCCAGTAACAGTCAAAATGGAACACGTGCAGCGGGATCGCGCGGTCCGCCATCCCCTGAATGAAGCTGCTTGTCGTCTCCTCATCGTAATTGGTCGTGAACGAGGTCGTAAGCCACAGCCCGAACGACCAGGCCGGCGGCAGCGCGGGGCGTCCGAACACGCCGGTGTAGCGCTCAATCGTGCCCTTCGGATCGCCGCCCGCGATCAGGTAGTACCCGATGCGCTCCCCCTTGACAGAGAACTGCACCTCCTCCACCTTCTCGCTCGCGACCTCGAACTCCACATCGCCCAGCGAATCCACGAGCACGCCGTATCCCCTGTTCGTGAGATAAAACGGAATATTCTTGTAAGTCTGCTCGCTCGCCGTCCCTCCGTCCTCGTTCCAGATCTCCACGCTCTGTCCGTTTTTGACAAAAGGCGTGTACCGTTCCCCGAGCCCGTACACATACTCGCCCGGCGTCAGGCCGAGCTGCTCCACCATGTAGCGTCCGTCCGTGTCCCGGTTCGTCATATACGCCATATTCCGGTAGCCCGTACGCGTCAGATAACGATCCCCGTCGTAATAGGCAATCTTCCAGTGATTTGGTTCCTTGCTGATCACGGCGCGCAAACTCCCCGTCTGGTAGGTCACCGTGGCGTCGTCCTCCGTGACGCTCACCTCGGGAGCCGTGTCAGCGGCGGCGGCAAAAATATGCTTCTGCGCCCCTCCCTCAAAGTGTGTCGCCGTGACATGGAGCACATTCTCCGCCGGGCTGTACAGCCGCAGCGTCAGCATCCCGATATTCAGGCAGTCCCCGCGATCCGCAACGTGTTTTCCCACCGCATACACGGTCAACTCCCGGTCCTTCAGCTCATGCCCCGCGTACTCCACGGCGTAGA
Source organism: uncultured Lachnospiraceae bacterium (assembly GCA_947626285.1). Lineage (GTDB taxonomy): Bacteria > Bacillota > Clostridia > Lachnospirales > Lachnospiraceae > Choladousia. The sequence continues at coordinate 16,639 of CANQRR010000002.1, read as the reverse complement.
GCGGCTGGATCTCGTCCTTCAGCAGCCAGAATCCGTTCGTAAATTTCATAAAGCTCCTCCTCTATATTCACAGGGGTTCCATTCTATTTTGAATAGTAAACGTGCGGCATCAGCGCACAACTCCCCCTATTTTCAAAGCACGATCTTTCACGCAGCTTTAATGCCCTTTTCCCAATTTTCAGCTGTCTTTCAGCGTCCCTCCGCTTCCCCGTCCGGCATATGCTGGTCCAACAGCGGATCGATCAGCGCGGAGGCCGCCAGCGCGTAGAGCCCCGGCACGATCACGACCGTCAGCATATTGATCAGGAGCACCAGATAGGAAACGGCAAACAGGCCGATCAGCAGAAGCGTCCTCGGCAGGTGCCGGAACGTCAGGTAAAACGAGAGCTTCACGATCCAGCCGGGCGGCATGTCAAAGCGCGACAGAGCCGGAAACGCGTAGCTCGCGGCCGCGATCAGAAGCAGCGCGCAGAACAGATAGAACATCTGCAGAAACAGTCCGGGCAGTCCGCCGAACTGCTCCCGCACGATCCCGTAATTCAGCAGGATCAGGAAAATGGCCCCTCCGAAGATCAGCCAGACTGCTATGGAATCCTTCAGATTCTTTTTGAAAGAATCCCAGAACTTTTTGCTCACCGTGCCGATGTCCTCTCGGATCGACCGCGACGTCGCACAGTAAAGCGCGGCAAAAGAGGCCCCCGCCGTCACGACCGGAACGCATCCCAGCAGCCAGAAAATACTGACAAGCATCAGGTCGCATATCTTTCCCATGTAGTGATAAAACCCTGATCCCGTCTCATATATTCCGCGATGACTGCCAGATGATATCCGCCTCTTCATAGCAGGAGCCTCCTCTGTCCTCATAACCGTTTCGTCCCGGTTATGATCGATCATCTTATTTTATACCAATCCGCGGGCGCTTGTCCATAAAATTCCATGCCCACTTTTCAAATCACTTTTCAAACTCACCCCGCATCGGATTTCTTGAGTGCGTTCGTCTCAGATTTTTTCGGCCTCCACCGGCAGCACATAGCCATTCCGCGTGAATACCGGAATCTGCGCAAGCGGCGCGTCCACGTCAACCCATCGTCCGCCCGCGAACGTCTCCTTCGTCCAGGCATCCGTCCACTCGCTGCCCTTCGGGAGGTAGAGCTTCACGCTGCGCGCGCCCGCATCCGTCACCGGCTTCACCAGAACGTCCGGGCCGAACATATACTGCGTCTCCGTCTCCCAGCAGACCGCATCCTCCGGGAAATCGTAGAACATCGGGCGCATCACCGGCGTACCCTTCTCGTGTGCCTCCTTCATGCGCTCTGCGACATAGGGCCGCATCGCCTCTCTCAGGCGCAGGTAACTCGAAAGGATCTCATACACTTCGTCCGTGTAGCTCCACACTTCATTTGGGGCGCCGGAAATGCAGGTCGCGCCGCCCGTCGTGCCGTACTGCGGCTGGAGCGGCCAGCGATAGCCGTGCAGGCGCATGACCGGACAGAAGCAGCCGTACTCGAACCAGCGCACCAGAAGCTCATGGAACGCCGGGTCGTTTATGTTCGCGCCGAAGAAGCCGCCGATGTCCGTCGTCCACCACGGGATGCCGGCGATCCCCATGTTCAGGCCGGCCGCCACCTGGTTCTTCATGCTCGGGAACGACGACTTGATGTCTCCCGACCACACGAGCGCGCCGTATTTCTGGGAACCCGCCCAAGCACAGCGCAGGAGGTTGATGATGTTCTCCTGCCCCTCCGCCTTCATGCCGTCGAAGAAGGTCTTCGCGTACATGGCGGGATAGATGTTTCCAACCTGGATGTCCGGGCCCAGATGATAGCGGTAATTCTCGAAATCATACACCGTGTACTCCGGCTCCGCCTCATCGAGCCAGAAGATCTTCACGCCCTTGTCGTAATAATTCTGTTTCGCCTTCTGCCAGACGTACGCTCTGGCCTCCGGGTTCGTCGCGTCGTAGTGCAGCGTATTTCCCTGAAAATCCATCGAAATCTGGTAGCCCCGCTCCGTGCGGATCAGCAGGCCTTTGCTCTTCATCTCCTCGAAATTCTCGCTGCGGTAGTCGACGGTCGGCCAGATGGATACCATAAGTTCGATCCCCATCTCCTTCAGCTCCGCGATCATCGCGTCCGGGTCCGGCCAGTACACCGGGTCAAACTTCCACTCGCCCTGGCACGGCCAGTGGAAAAAGTCAACCACGATCACCGAGATCGGCAGCCCGCGGCGCTTGTACTCCCGCGCGACCTCCAGCAGCTCCTCCTGCGTCTGGTAGCGCAGCTTACACTGCCAGAAGCCCATCGCGTAATCCGGCATCATCGGAACCTTGCCCGTCGCGTTCGCGTACGCCTCCTCGATCTCCGCCGGAGTGTCGCCCGCCGTGATCCAGTAGTCAAGCTTCTTCGAGGAGAATGCCTCCCAGGTCGTAATATTCTTGCCGAAGTTCACGCGCCCGACCGCCGGGTTATTCCAGAGGAAACCGTAGCCGAGACTGGAGAGCACAAACGGCACGCTCGCCTGCGAGTTGCGGTGCGCCAGCTCCAGATCCGCTCCCTTCACATCGAGGTACGGCTGCTGGTACTGTCCCATGCCGTACAGCTTTTCCTTCGGCTCGGAGACGAAGCGCATCGCCAGGCGATAATCGCCTCCGATGATCGGCTTGAACTCCCTCGCTTCCACGTCAAGTGAGCTGCATGTGCTCCCGAACATGTCCTTCCGGTTGCGCACGTACTCCTCCAGAAGCACCTCGCCCCTCTGATTGTAGAAGGTGAGCTTTCCGATCAGGTTGAGCTCCGCTTTGATCTTGCCGTTCGTGATCGAGCCGCCGTCCTCGCGCGTCTCGATCTGTACCGTCGGATGTTTCTGCGGCGGCAGAAGCGCCCAGTCCTCCTCCGGCATCTGCGCGAGCTTTGTCGCGCGCACTCTCAGGCTGTTCTCGCCCCAGGGCTCGATGACGAGCCGCTCCGCCTCATAGCGGTAGCACAGGGCGTCGCCCTTTCTCTCAAAATAGCCGAATACTTCTCTGATTTCGTCCTGATTCGCCATATCTGTTCTCCTTCATCTGCAATCTTCCGCGTCAGTTCTGTTTTCTGACGCGTCACATGGAAATCCGCGCCGCGTCAATCCTTCACGGCGCCTGCCACGAGTCCGCCCACGATGTACTTCTGCAGGAAGACAAACAGCAGAATGACCGGGAGCACGAGGATCGTCCCGTACGCCATGATACAGTTCCACTTCGTGCCGTACGCGTTCTGGAATTTGTAGATGTTCGCCGTCAGAGGACGCATTGTCTCACCCACGTTGAACGTCATGGAGTATACCAGATCATTCCAGCCGTTCAAAAACGAGATGACTACGATCGTCACGATACCGGTCTTGACCGCCGGGATCATGACCGACACGAACGCGCGGAACGAGCCGCAGCCGTCCAGACGGGCCGCCTCGTCGAGCGCGACCGGAATACTCTTGAAATACGGCCGCAGTGTGATGATCGCGAACGGGATCGACGCGGCCGCGATCGCCACCGGAGCCGTGAAATGCGTCCCGAGGAAATGGATCTTGTTGAAGATCAGGTACATCGGCGTCAGCGTCAGGGACGCCGGCAGCATCTGCGACACCAGGAACACCAGCAGGAAGACACTGCTACCGCGCACGCGGTAACGTCCCATGCCGTAGGCCGCGGGAACGCCGAGAAGCAGCGTGATCCCCATTGTCAGGAAACCGTTGATAAAGCTGTTGCGCAGAGAAAGCAAAAACGTCTTGTCCTGAAGGTTCACCAGCCAGGGCGCGAACGTAAACTCCCTCGGATAGTAGCTCAGAATCTTGCCGAAGGTCTCGGCGTCCGACTTGAACGAGATCTGTATCATCCAATACACCGGAAACAGGAAGATGAACGCGAGGACGACCGCGATGATGCAGTTGCGCAGATCTCTTCTGGCCTCTTTCTTACCAGTCATCTGTTTCATACTCAATCATCCTCCTTTGCGATCAGTCTCAGGTAAAACAGTCCGACGACAAACAGGCAGGCAAAGAGCACCATCGCCACCGCCGAGCCCTGTGAGAACTTATACTGCGTGAACGACAGCATATAGGAATAGGTGCCCAGCACGTCCGTCGAGTTCAGCGGTCCGCCGGCCGTCATGATGTACATCAGGTCGAACGCGCGGAACGTGTAGATGAATCCGAGCATCAGCACCGACATCATGGAACCCTTCATCAGCGGGAGCGTGATGTGGGTGAAGCGCTGGATCCAGTTTGCCCCGTCGATGGACGCGCTCTCGTAGACGTCGTTTGAAATGCTTGTCAGTCCCGAGATCAGAAGCAGCATGTTGAACGGAATGCCCACCCAGCAGTTCATGATGATGACCGCGATCAGCGCGGTCGACGTGTTGACGAGCCATTCCGGACCCGCGATCCCGATCTTCGCCAGAAGGTTGTTGATCAGTCCGGCGTTGGAAAAGATATTCTTGCCGAGTAGTCCGGTCACCGACATCGGGATCATGTAGCTGACCAGAAGAAGGCCGCGGACCGGACCCGACAGGCGGAATCTCTGATAGAAAAACAGCGCCAGCGCGAAGCCGATCGTGAACTGGAAGACCAGGCACGCGATCGTGAATATAAAGGTGTTCCGTATCACCAGGCGGAACGTGGCGTTGCCAAAAAGGTCCACATAGTTCTTCAGCCCGATAAAGACGTCGCCGCCCTTCGTGAGGTTCTTGACATCGACGTCTCTCAGGCTCAGGTAAACATTATAGACGAGCGGATAGCCCAACACAAACAGAATATAAATAAATGCCGGCAGGATAAAGCAGTACGCCTCGCGCGTCTTTCGGGCCGACATTGACGTCATTTTCTTCACGGATTTAACTCCTTCCTAAACTTCAGTCTGCAGATCCCCTTGCGAAGGAATCCGTACATCAGAAACGGACTGCCGCAAATCGCTTCACGGCAGCCCGTCTGAATGATCATTACGGAAGCGGGGTCTCCTCTACGATCGGAGTGATCTTCTCCATCGCTGTCGCAAGCGCGTCAGCCGGAGCCGTGCCGTCTACGAATACGGACTGTGCCGCCGTGTAGATCGCCTCAGAGATCGTCGGCCACTCCGGATGCGGGCCGCGTGCCTGAGCGTAGTTCATCTCGTCAACGAACACGTCGAAGCCGTCGGTCTCGTATGTGTACTGAGCCTCGGAATCCTGACGGGTCGGGATCTTGCCGGCAACCACTGCCCACTCAGCCTCTTTCTCTTTGGAGCACATCCATTTCAGGAACTCTACGCAGGCGTCAACATCTGCCGCACCGCTGCACACGCCGAAGTTCTCGCCGCCGATCGTGGAGGTGGAAGTCCCTTCGTCACCGGTCGGGAGCAGGCAGAAGCCATACTCAAACGCGCCGCCGATCGCGTCGGTCATTGCCAGATGCCAGGTGCCTACTTCTGCGAAGGCAGCCTTGCCAGCCGCGAACTGATTGAACGCGTCGGACTGCGTCCAGTTCACACACTCTTTGCTCATGTAGCCGTTCGCAACGAAGTCGCCGAGCACGCCAAGGCCGTTCACCGCGGATTCCGCGGTCAGGTTGTCAACGTTCACGCCCTCGCCGCCCGATGCGGAGCGAAGCCACGGAAGAAGCTGGAACGTACCCTCCTCAGTGGATACGCAGCACATCGCGAAACCGTACACATCGTCGTCCGGGTTTGTGGTAGCGGCTACCATCTCCTTGAACTCGTCAAGGCTTGCCGGCATATGGTCGTAGCCTGCCGCCTTGAGCAGATCCATGTTGCAGGCCAGAGCCAGGCAGTTGCTGTTCTGCGGAAGTCCGTACAGTCTTCCGTCCGCATCCATACAGGAGGTCAGCGGCCCCGGATAGAACTGGTCAAGTTCGCCCCATGCCTCAAGCTGATCCGTGATGTCCTCGAACACGCCCAGGGAAATGTAAGACGCCATATCCGGGGAGTCCACCATGCCGATGTCCGGAAGCTCGCCGGAAAGCGCGCCTACCGTGTACTGGTTCATCAGCTCTTCTCTGGAAACATAGGTGCTGGTGATATGGATGTCATCCTGGAGCGAATTGTACTCGTCCACCCACTGAATGATCGCGTCTTTGTCCGCGGAAGCGTCGAAGTAATTCCAAAGGGTAATTTCCGTCGGCTCCGCGCTCACCGTCATCGATGCGGCCATCATAGCCATCACGGCAGCGCCTGCTACAAACAATCTCTTTTTCATCATATTTCCTCCTTTTTTTGTTTCACGTCCGGATCTCATCGTGCTTTTGCACAACAAAAGCCGCGTCACTGCTTTGTGTATCTGTATTTTAGCACAGAAAATCCCGGCGTCGCAACCGACGCTGTTGTGATTTTCGTCAGATTCATGGGGAAAAATTTTAAGATTTGGAAAATATTTTAAGATTCAGATATTTTTTTGACAATTCGACAGATATTCCGACGGAGTCTGTCCCGTCACCTCGCGGAACACCTTATTAAAATATTTTGCATCCGAAAAACCGACCGCATACGGGACGTCCTTGCGGTCGCACGCGCCGCTGCCGTACAGCCGCTTCGCCTGCTCGATGCGGTATTCGCGCAGAAAGGCCGAAAAGGTCACGCCGGTGTTTTTGTTGAACAGATAACTGAAATACTCCGGGCTTAAGCCCAGCTCCTCCGCCAGCTTTCTCTGGCTGATCTTCCCTGCATATCCGTCCTGTATCATGTCCAGCGCGCGCAAGATCAGCGGGTGCGCGTCCGGATATTTCCCGCGCAGATCGTTTGTCTCCTGCACGGAATAGAAATGTCGGTTCTGAAGTCTCGCGGACACCTTCCGCAGCACCTTCTCCACCTCTTCGCGGGCCGCCGGCTTGAGCAGGTATCCAGCCACTTCGAGCGAGATCGACTCCTGCGCAAATTGAAAGTCCGCGTACGCGCTCACGACAACAAACTCGGTCGGGAGCGAATGGGCGCGCACGGCACGGATCAGAGACAGTCCGTCCAAAAACGGCATCTTGATGTCCACAAACACGAGATCCGGGCGCAGCTCCAGGATCCGCTCCAGCGCCGTCTGCCCATTGGAAACTGAGGCCACGATCTCATAGTCGCCCTCGATGCTTCCGATCAGCCGTTCCATTCCCTGACGCGCGCGCTGCTCGTCCTCCGCTATCATGATCCTCATACCACACTCCCATCTCCGGAATCAGCTTATCCGGATCCGCCAAACTGCCTGTGCCATCCGCCATCCCGTCTCATCTCATGCCGTCAGGCAAAGTCCTCCTCCTGATTTATCACAAGCGGCAGCCAGAAGGTAAAGCAGGTGCCCTCCCCCGCCTTCGTCTCCATCGTCACCGCGAACTCTTTCCCATAGTACATCCTCAGGCGCGTGACCGCGTTCTGTACTCCGATCCCGACGCCGTGCAGATCCAGCACATGCTCCTCCCTCAGGATCTGCTGGATGACTGCCTCCACGTCCTCCGTCATCCCGCAGCCATTGTCCCGGATCGAGAGCCGGAAACGTTTCCCGTCCGGGCAGCCGCTGACCGTGATCAGCCCGCCCTTCTCGCGGCCCTCGAAGCCGTGCTGGATCGAATTCTCCACGAAAGGCTGCAGAAACAGCTTGCAGGAGGGCCACTCGCCGTACTCGTCCGGAAAGTCGATCCGGTAGTCGAAGACCTCCATCAGCCGGAATTTCTGCAGATACAGATACTCCTCCACCCAGTGGATCTCCTGCCCGAGCGTGATATGTACATTCTTTCTGGAAAAAGAATAGGAGAGCATATTCGAGAGGTTCTTCAGGAGATCAGCCACCTCCTCGTTGCCGGCCTCGACGGCGTTGTAGTTGATCGCCGTCAGCGTATTGCAGAGGAAATGGGCGTTGATCTGGGATTCCAGTGCCTCGCGCTCCGCCCGGTTCTTCTGCTTCATGGAAAGCGTCTTCTCCTGATACTGCCGCTCCGTCTCCTCCTGCTGCTCATGCAGGGCGTCCAGCATCGCGTTGTAATCCTCAGCAAGCTGCCAGATCTCGTGCGAACCGTCGATCGGGATCTTCTCCCTCTTGCGCCCGAGCCGCACGTCCTCCATCGCGTCCCGGATATCGCCCACCGGCCGCAGGAGCCGTTGAATAAACAGCAGCCAGATGAGGGCGCAGACAAACAGGAGCAGCAGATAGACAAAAATGCCCGTATGGTACAGGCGATTCACGCGCGCATGCATCGCCTCCACATCGATCGAGGCGTGCGCGGTCCAGCCGAAATACCGCAGATCACGGCTGATGTCCTCATACTCAGGAAACTGTCTCCGGTATTCCCCGGCATCCAGGCCGATATATTTCGGATCCTCGTGGTAGATAATCCCGCCGTTTTCGTCCGTCATATATCCTCTCAGCGTGTCCTCGTCCAGGATCGCGTCCAGACGGAAGGTCACCACGACGACATTGTCCACATTATCCCAGCCGGAGCGTCCGCCCACCAGGGGCACAGCCAGATGAAACAGCGCCGTTTCCGGAATGCTGGCATGTCTGGCAGGCGCAGCGCTGGCGCAGTATCGCATCGTCGTCCTGTCATTCAGCTTCCGCCTGACCTCCTGGTAGAGAACGTCAAGCACCTCCAGATTTTCTCCTGTCCAGAGGTTTTCGTAGCCGCCCCGCTCCCAGTATCTTCCGTACTCTCGGAAAACTCCGTCCTCGTTCACGACCGTCACGGCGGCGATGCTGCTGGAATACTGGGCCATCAAGGCCATCTCCTCGCGCAACATCAGCCAGTCTCTTCCCGTCCGCTCCTGCTGCGTCGTCTCCACCATATCCCGGAATTCGCTGTTGATCGCGATCCTGCACGCGGTCCCCACGACATTCTGCAGGGAATTGTCAAGGTTGGCCGCTACCGCCTCCAGCACCGCGGCCTCTCTCCGGTCCGTCTCCTCCAACAGATACGTGAAGTATTGATTCTTCACATAGAACTGAAAGATCAGCATCGCAGCAAAAAGAAGGACGATCACGGAGATCGTCACAGGCATGGCGATATGGGTCGTAAATGATTGCCGGATACGGGAATATCCCTTTTTCAGCCAACGCATTGTGTTACCTGTCCTGTTTCTCTTTGCCCTGTGCTTTTTGCCCTTACTCTTGCACTCTTTTCGTTAATCTTTTCCTGTTTCCCGAAATACTGTCGCGCGAATGTTTTTCAGAGTCCCTGATTTTTTCCTTTACAATCCTTATAATTTCTAGTAGAATAGAACTGCTTCGGGGTATGGCGTAGCTTGGTAGCGCGCTCGGCTGGGGGCCGAGAGGTCGCAGGTTCAAATCCTGTTGCCCCGAGTTTTCCCCGTAAATACGGGGTTTTTTATGTTTACTCAGTCGCAAAACTTAGTTACTTTTAGTTACCATCGAACCAGCTTGGCAGCCTGGGCATTACAGTGGACACTTTGGAGATGATTTCCGCTTTTGTCCTGTGCCCTCCTCCAGTTCCAAGGTACATCGCTAAACGTCTTTGATATGCTGTATCTATATTAGCATCGATTTCGTGATATTTCAACACATCTTCGCTGTCTTTTTCGAAAGCCACAATTTTCCTATCAAACAGAAATCCGAAATCCTATTTACTTTTCTTGCTATGGCGAATAAGCTGTGATATATTATAATCACTGATAAAAAGGTAAAGTGAGTTCACCACCAGGTAAGATAATGCAATAAACAGGGAAACGTGTGAATGAACTCGCCAATGATCATTTGAATAAAGCTATACCGGAAAGGAAGTGCATCTCATATGGCATTAGCACAGGAAAAATGTTATACTGTCGAAGACATCTATTCCATCCCGGATGGGACTCGGGCAGAACTCATCGACGGACAAATCTATTATATGGCACCGCCATCCAGAACTCATCAGAAAATTGTCAGCGAGCTCCATGCTATAATCCACGATTACATCAGCAGACACAACGGTTCCTGTGAAATCTATCCTGCTCCATTCGCTGTATTCCTGAATGAAGACGACCGCAATTACGTGGAGCCTGATCTCTCAGTAATCTGCAATTCCGACAAGCTGAGTGAAAAGGGATGCAACGGAGCGCCGGATTGGATCATAGAAATTGTCTCACCCGCCAGCAAACAGATGGACTATTACACAAAATTGTTCAAGTACCGTTCTGCAGGTGTTCGAAACTACTGGATCGTAGACCCGGACAAGGAGAAAATCACTGTATGGGATTTTGAAGCTGGCAGCACCGCAGATTTCACATTCTCTGATTCTATCGCCGTTGGCATTTATGATGATTTGACCATAGATTTCTCGACACTGAGGGTTTGGTAATGAAATATTACCTCAAATAACTAAGATGGGTCACTCCATAAAGTCTCCATCTGGACAAGATATTCTTTACTTGCTCCAGATGGAGTATGATGGAACGATCCTTCAGGTATTGTTGGAGTCTCCGCTTAAATGTCGCGTCGCTTATCTGATCTCCGTCCTTACGCATAATCTGCAGCAGTTCAGCCCTGTTGAAGCAGCTTCTGCTTCTCAGAACATTTATAGAAATATCGTTCACTATAAATCACCCCGCATATTGAGCATATCGGCAATAATAATTATTCATTGCCGTTTTGCTGCATTATATTATTATACAGGAAATCAAAAGGACATGGAAGGCAGGATCCCTTTCCATGTCCTAATATGATTTTGCATACATCCGGAACTGCCTCCTTTCCTTCCCCAGGGCAGCTAGAATTTAGTTACCTTTAGTTACCATTTAGTTACCAAGGCATTTTTGCATTCTGAAACCCCCGTAAAATAAGGGTTTTTCGCGCTCGGCTGGGGCGAGAGGTCGCAGGTTCAAATCCTGTTGCCCCGAGTTTTCCTCGTAATTTCCGCCTTTGTCCTGTGCCCTCCTCCAGCTCCAGTGTACATCGCCAAACGTCTTTGATATGTTGTATCTATATTAGCATCGATTTCGTGATATTTCAACACATTTCAGTACATTACAATAATATTTCGGAACATTTCGATACTTTGCAATGTTCCTTACTCCCAAACAGCCCAGGTTTTCACTCCGTCCTCAGCGCAACAACGGGATCCTTCTTTGCGGCACTTCTGGATGGGATGATGCCGGCGATCAACGTCAGCGCCATGCTGATTGCAATCAGGATCAGCGCCACAGGCAGCGGCAGGAAAGCGCTTAAATTTCCGATGCCGGTCAAATGGTGCAGGACCAGGTTGATAGGGATGCACAGCAGGTAGGTAACCAACACGCCAAGCGTGCCGGAAGTGAATCCGATGATCACGGTCTCTGCATTGAACATACTGGAAACATTGCGTTTGGAGGCGCCGATCGCCCGCAGGATACCGATCTCCTTCGTGCGCTCCTGTACCGAGATCAGCGTAATGACGCCGATCATGATGGAGGAAACGACCAGGGAAATCGCGACAAAAGCAATCAGCACATAGGTAATGGCGTTGATGATCGTCGTAACAGAGGACATCATGATTCCCACATAGTCGGTGTAGCGGATCTGCGACAGTTCATCCACGGTTTCATTATAGTCTGAAATAGCATCCTCAATCACATCCTTGTTTTCAAAGGAAGATGAAAAAATGTTGATACTTGCGGGGCTTTCAATGTCTACACAGCCAAGCTCCGACAGATTATCCTCATAGGTGGATTCGGAAAATTCCGTGATCTCGTCATAAAAGAGCGCGCACTGTTCGGTCGTGTAACCGGGCATCGCCTGGTCCAGCGCAGCGGATAGCTGCGGCGCTTCCATTCCGCCCATCTGTTCCTTTACCTGCGCGGCATATTGCATCTTCACCTGTTCGGTGACCATTTGCGTAAACAGTTCGGTCAGTTCCTCATCGCTCATGCTGCTGACGTAATCCTTGACGCTTGCCTCGTCCATCCCCATTTGCTCGATCAGGCCCTGCGCCATTGACGACTCCATATCAGCTCTTGTCATAGATGCCATGGCCTGCGAGACACTTGCGTCCAGCTGCTCTTCGGTGGGGATGCTCATGATCTGGATGTACGCGGCTGCCTTTTGAGACTCGTCCATACCCTCTATATATTCACGGAAAGCGGTTTCCTTTTCCGCATCGGACAGGGAACCGGTGTTTTCATTGAACGGCAGCCCGGTAAAAATATCGGTAGAAGGCGCCGCCTGCTGCGCTTTGATGGCTTCAGAATCTTTTGAGTGTTCAATAACATATTCCGTCAGTTTGCTTGTATACCCAATGGAACCAGACAGCATTGTGGAAACAGCATCCTCATTCGGGCGGATGATTCCGGAAACTTTTAACGGGATCGCGTTATCGTACAGATATTGAAGACCTGCCTCCGTTGTGCGGAGGTCTTTGTAGGTTCCAGTGTCGCCATCCAGGGTATAACAGTCAGAATTGAGGATCGTCCGGTATTCCATATTGCAGATATCCTCATAAGACCACTGCTTTTTGTTTACCGGCACTTCCGTCTGGTTGATCGCGGCCTCCATAATGGCGTCAACATCTTCCTTTGGCGAAAGCCCCAAAGCGTAAAGAGACATATCGTTCAGTTCGTTGTTTTCGTCCAGCACCAACACGACCTCGTCATATTCCGTCGGCCATGAGCCATAGACAACATCATACTGCTTTTCAAGCAGCGGGCTTACCAGTTTTCCATCCTCGCCAGGCAGCATCTCCTGCCAGAGCTGTGAGGACATCCCGCTGGGCATCATAGACTGCATGGGCGAATCGCTGATCCCATACTGATCCCGGAGAGTCATCAGGGAAGAAATGTCTGTACCAAGATATTCTACGAGAAAATCCTGCATGAGTTCTTCCATATCGGAGCGGATAATCTCCCCATCCATATTTTTCGTGTAAACCAGCAGATCCAGATCGTAAGTGTACTGGATACCGTTTACTGCCTCCCGGAGCTTATTATCATCGGTTTGCTTTGCAAGTTCCGTTTCCAGGTGCTTTTTGAACGACGCCAGATCATTTTCGCTTTCTTCCATTTCACTCAAGGCGTTAACCATATCATAGATCATGCCCTTGGCATACACTGCGTCTTTTTCATGTTCATGCGTGGACTGCGCTGCGCCGATAAAGGTTTCCATCAACGCGGACATATCCATACTCTGCGCTTCCAGCGTCAGCGGATAGGAGGAAAGCGTATCCTCCTGCACCGTATCAATGTAGGCAGTCATGCCCTGTGACACCGCGAAAATCAAAGCGATCCCTATGATCCCGATACTGCCCGCAAATGAGGTAAGGATCGTGCGCCCTTTTTTGGTAAACAGGTTTTTGAGCGACAGTCCGAAAGAGGTTGCGAAGGACATGGACGGCAGCTTCTTGTTCTCCGTTTTGGATTTTTCTTTCAGATGCTCCCGGTTTTCTTCTTCCTGTGTGAGCGGAGCGGAATCATCGGTGATCTCACCGTCCAGCATACGGATGATGCGCGTCGAATACCTCTCTGCAAGGTCGGGGTTATGGGTCACCATCACCACCAGCCGGTCTTTGGCAATCTCTTTGAGGATATCCATGACCTGAACGCTGGTTTCTGTATCCAGTGCTCCGGTCGGCTCGTCCGCCAAAATAATATCGGGATTGTTGACGATGGCGCGTGCGATCGCCACCCGCTGCATCTGCCCGCCGGACATTTCTGCCGGTTTCTTATTGAGCTGCGTACCAAGGCCGACCCGTTCGAGGGCTTCCTTTGCGCGCCTTTTGCGCTCCGATTTCGAGACGCCCGATAGCGTCAGTGCCAGCTCCACATTGCGGAGTACGGTCTGATGCGGGATCAGGTTGTAACTCTGGAATACAAAGCCGATGGAGTGATTGCGGTAAGCATCCCAGTCCCGATCCTTAAAATCCTTTGTGGAGCGGCCGTTGATGATCAAGTCGCCTTCCGTGTATTGATCCAGACCGCCGATGATATTGAGCATCGTGGTTTTCCCACAGCCGGAAGGGCCGAGGATTGAAACAAAATCGTTGTCCCGGAATTTCAGTGAGATCCCCTTTAATGCGTGTACCGTGCCGTCGCCGGCCGGATAGTCTTTTTTGATGTTTTTCAGTTCCAGCATACAGCCTTTACTTCCTTTCTGTGTTTTTGCGTTGACTTACCATGAAATCTAAAACCAAAACTACGATCAGCCATTCAGGATTTTCATAAACTCTTCTCCTGTGATCGTCTCATGCTCATACAGATATTTTGCCAGTTCATCCAGCTTCCCGCGGTTTTCCATCAGGATCCCCGCCGCTTTCTCATGCTGCTTTTTCACCAGCTCTACGACCTGGCGGTCAATCTGGGCCTGCGTTTCGGCGGCACAGGCGAGTGTCGTATCGCCGCCGAGATATTGCCCGGTCACGTTTTCCATCGCCACCATATCAAAGTCTTTGCTCATACCGAACCGCGTAATCATGGCGCGGGCCAGCTTGGTGGCCTGCTCGATATCATTGGATGCGCCCGTGGTCGGACTGCTGAAGACAAGCTCCTCTGCTGCCCGGCCGCCGGTAAGCGTGGCAATCTTGTTTTCGATTTCTTCCCTGCTCATCAGGTAATGGTTGCCCTCATCCACCTGCATGGTATAGCCCAGAGCGCCCGAAGTGCGGGGAATGATCGTAATTTTCTGCACAGGTGCGGAATTTGTCTGTCTGGCGGCTACCAGCGCATGACCGATCTCATGATAGGAGACGATCTTTTTTTCCTTGTCGGTCAGGATCGCGTTCTTCTTCTGATAGCCGGCGATCACAACCTCAATGCTTTCTTCCAGATCGCTTTGGGTTGCTGCCTTTCTGCCTGCCCGGACGGCGCGCAGGGCGGCTTCGTTTATGATATTGGCAAGCTCCGCGCCGGAAGCGCCGGAGGCCATGCGCGCCACCTTTAGAAAATCGACGTCAGAGGCGATTTTTACTTTTTTGGCATGAACCTTCAGGATCGCTTCCCGGCCTTTCAGGTCAGGGAGTTCCACGGGAACACGGCGGTCAAAACGGCCAGGGCGTGTCAAAGCGGGATCAAGCGCTTCAGGGCGGTTGGTCGCCGCCAAAATCATGACGCCGCTGTTATCCTCGAATCCGTCCATTTCCGTGAGCAACTGGTTCAGCGTCTGCTCCCTTTCATCGTTGCCGCCCATGTTTCCGCTGTTACGCCTTAGTCCGATGGCGTCGATCTCATCGATAAAGACGATACAGGGGGCTTTTTCCTTTGCCTGTCTGAACAGATCCCGGACTTTGGAAGCGCCCATGCCGACAAACATTTCCACAAACTCGGAACCGGACATGGAGAAAAACGGGACGTTGGCCTCTCCTGCGACCGCCTTTGCGAGCATCGTTTTGCCGGTGCCGGGAGGGCCGACCAGCAGGATTCCCTTTGGCATGGACGCGCCGATCTCCTTGTATTTGTCCGGGTTATGCAGATAGTCCACAATCTCCTGCAGGCTTTCTTCCGCTTCATCTACGCCTTCCACATCGGAAAATTTGATGCCGTCCGAGGATTTCACATAGACCCTGGCATTGCTTTTCCCGATATTGAACATGAGGGAGTTCGGCCCGCCGGCCTTGTTCATCATTTTCCTGGAAAGGAATTGTCCGATGATAAAGAAGATCACAATCGGGAGAATCCAGGACAAAAGAAAGCTGAGCAGCGGCGAGGCCTGCTCGACGATCTCACCCGAAAACTGCGCCCCGGCCTCATGCAGACGGTTGACGAGATCCAGATCAGCAATCAGGCCTGTCTTATAGACAGCAGTTCCTTCCTTGTCTGTAAACAGGATCTGGTTGCTCTGAATCTCAACCAGGCCGATATTCTTTTCTTCCGTCATGGTCATAAATGTGCCGTAATCAACCTCCTGGATCTGGCGCTGTGCGATCCGTGGCATGGCGATCAGGTTAAAAAGGACCAGCACAAGCATAACAATGCCGTAATAATACAGTAATGGTTTCTTAGGATGCTTTACTTCTTTCATAAAGATTCCCCTTCCGATTTGGATTTTTTCCATTTCAGGACAATGATAGCAGTGAAATCTAAACTGAAACGAAACAGTCTTCTTCACCCATTCATAGGTCCTGCCATTTCTATTATACTTTCAGAGTATTTCGGAGTATTTTAATTCTGTTGGGTCTTTTTTAGGAGACCATCCATTCTCCGGTCAAGTTCCGCGCTGAGGTTTGCGCACTGATAAAGTTCTTCAGCCATTTCCGGGGTGAATGCAGAGTCCTTTTTATAACGAAGCTGATGTTCAAGGCTGGCCCAGAAATCCATCGCTATCGTGCGCAACTGGATTTCTACTTTCATCATCCGCTTTTCATGCGCCAAAAAAATCGGAATTGCAACAATAAGGTGCAGACTTCTATACCCGTTGGGCTTCGGCGTTTTTATGTAATCTTTCTTTTCAATCAGGGTAACGTCATCCTGTATGAGCAACGCCTCTGACAGCGCATAGACATCCTCCGGGAATGAGCAGATTACCCGAACGCCGGCAATATCGTTTAGGTTTTCTTCTATTGAGGAAAGTGTGGGCTGAAAGCCACGCCGCTCTATTTTTTCTTTTATGCTGCGGGGATTTTTCAACCGGGTTTTGATACTGCTGATCGGATTACGGTCGAACTCCAAAGAATATTCCTCATTCAACACATTGAATTTTGTTTCAATCTCCATCATGGCACATTTGTAATAGGACATCAGGCGGATAAATGGCAC
>CANQRR010000001.1 GCA_947626285.1 uncultured Lachnospiraceae bacterium | reverse complement strand
CGCACAAGCTCGCCGTTGATCCCGGCCAGCGTGTCTGATACCATTGTCTTCTCATCCAACATCGTTTTTCCCTCCTGACTCTCTTTACGACCTCATCAGCAAGTGATTCGGTCTCTCTTGAACCGTTCGCAGCAACAATTTCACTGCAGGAACTTGTATCTGCTCATTTCCTTCGCAGATGCAATTCGCAAGCCTGTTCCAAATCGACTTCGTCGATAGGCTTGCTCACACCTGTCTCATGTTCTTACGACCTCATCAGCAAGTGATTCGGTCTGTCCCGACATTTACTGCAGAAACTTCATTAACTGCTGTTTGCCCTCCATCGCCGACTGCGCGGACTTCTGGAAAAACTGTTTCACGTTCGGGTCTGACGCCTGCTCCGCGTATGCCTGCATCTTGCAGTGCGTCGTTGAGAATCCGCCGATCAGATGGCGGAGATTCTGAAGATCCAGTTCTGAGATCTCGTTCATAAAAATTCCCTCCTTATAGGAAAATTTTCGGTTACGCTCACAGTATCTTCCAAAAGAAGGAATCTTATTCCTGCTTTTCAAAAAAATATGAAGAAATGTACATTGCTGCCCGAATCGCTCTTTGGTTCATGGGAAATGAAGTTTCTAATGACATGAAAGATCTCCGGGAGCCCTCTGCAGGACTTCCCGGAGATCTTTTGCTTGCTGTAACAGGAATGGTCTTTATAGCCAGTTGTAAAGCTCCGCGTATTTCGCGGCTGAACTGTGCCAGGAGAAGTCCTGCGCCATGCCGCGGTCGATCATCTTGTTCCACTCGCGCTTCTTATTGTAGTAGACCGACATCGCGTACTGAAGTGTGAAGTACATCTCGTGCGCGTTGTAGTTCGCGAAGCTGAAGCCGGTGCCGGTGCTCTCGTACTCATTGTACGGGATGACCGTGTCCTTGAGGCCTCCGGTCTCGCGGACGATCGGCACGGTGCCGTAGCGCAGGCTCATCAGCTGCGACAGCCCGCACGGCTCGAACAGCGAAGGCATCAGAAACGCGTCGCAGGAGGCGTAGATCTTGTGCGACAGCGCCTCGGAGTAGAAGATGTTCGCGGACACCTTGCCCTGATACTTCCACGCAAAGTGGCGGAACATGTTCTCGTACTTCTCCTCGCCGGTGCCGAGCACGACGATCTGAATGTCGTTCTGGCACATCTCATCCATCATATGCGCGATCAGATCGAAACCCTTCTGGTCCGTCAGACGGGAGACGATGCCGACCATGAACGTGGAATCGCTCTGGTTCAGCCCCAGCTCACGCTGCAGGGCGCGCTTGTTCTTAATCTTCTCCTTGCGGAAATTCCGCGCGTTGTAGTTATGTTCGATCAGGGCGTCCGTCTCCGGATTGTACTCATCGTAATCGATGCCGTTCACGATCCCGCGCAGGGAATTGGAACGCGCCCTCATCAGTCCGTCAAGGCCCTCGCCGTAGAACGGCATCTTGATCTCCTCGGCGTAAGTATCGCTCACCGTCGTAATCGCGTCCGCGTACACGATGCCGCCCTTTAAGTAGTTCGCGTCGCCGTACGCCTCAAGCTTATCCGGCGTGAAGTAGTAGGCCGGAAGTCCCGTGATGTCGCGCACCGTCTTCACGTCCCAGATGCCCTGGAACTTGAGGTTGTGGATCGTGATGATCGACTTCATGTCCCGGAAGAACTCGCCCTCGTGGAACTTATCCTTGAGGAGCACCGGGATCAGACCCGTCTGCCAGTCGTGGCAGTGCACGATGTCCGGCTTGAAACCGATCAGCGGCAGCGCGGAGAGCGCGGCCTTCGAGAAGAACGCGAACTTCTCGATGTCCTGATAGATATTTCCGTAAGGCTTCGCCCCGGAAAAATAGTATTCATTGTCGATAAAGTAGAACTGCACGCCCTCGTACTGCATCTCCAGCACGCCGACATACTGGGAACGCCACGCAAGATCCATATAGAAATGCGTCACGTAATTCATCTTGCTCTTCCACTCTTCACTCATGCACTGATACTTCGGCAAGATCACGCGCACGTCGAATTCATTCTTGTCAAAACACTTCGGCAGGGAGCCGGCCACATCCGCAAGTCCTCCCGTCTTGATAAACGGGACCGCCTCAGATGTCACATACAATATTCTTTTCATATACGAACCTCCGCTTATTCGACATTATCGAGATCAATCTGATTATAACCCATTTCTCGCATAATGAAAAGCACTTATTCGTGTATTTTCACAAATATTGTATGATGATGTTACTGTTCAGACCAGGCCGAAGCACTTGCTGCTGGGGCCGTAAGAAAGTGATTCTGGCAGTTTGGGCTTCGCGAAGCGAATTTGCATGCCCAAACTGCGCGTTACTGGTCACGGAGTGAACAGTAACATGTTGATCACCACCGACCGGTCACAGATTGCATATCTTACGCGCGTCTGCGCTGTGCCCTTCCGTGAATTCTGTCACGCCCTGTTCTTGTACTCCAGGCGGATCTTGTCGGCAATCAGCGCGATGAACTCGGAATTTGTCGGTTTGCCTTTTCCGTTGCTGACCGTATAGCCGAACAGTTCGTCGATCGTGTCCATCTTGCCCCGGCTCCAGGCGACCTCGATCGCGTGGCGGATCGCGCGCTCGACACGACTCGGCGTCGTTTGATGCCGCTTCGCGATGGTCGGATAGAGGATCTTTGTGATCGAATTGAGCATCTCCATGTCGTTTACTGACATGATGATCGCGTCGCGCAGGTACTGATATCCTTTAATATGCGCCGGGACGCCGACTTCATGGATGATATTCGTGACATCCGTCTCCAGATTGTGCTCCATATATTCTTTCTTGTTGTCGTAGGAATTGATCTTTTTTGGCTTTGCAAAGCTCTTCTGCTGGCGCCCGCGCACCCGCTTGATGCGATTCACGACCATGTCGTTGTCAAAGGGCTTCAGAATGTAGTAATCCGCCCCGAGCTCGAACGCGTCCTCCGTCATCTTCTCCTGGCTGACAGCTGAGATCACGATAAACGCCGGTTTCTTCAGATTCTGGTCATGGTTGACCCGGTCCATCACCGTCAACCCGTCCAGCTTCGGCATAATAATGTCCAAAAGGACAACATCCGGCTTCTTCTCCCGAATGATCTCAATCAGTTCCTCCCCGTTTCCCGCTTTTCCGACAACCTCCAGCTCGTCGTCACTGCTGACGATCTGATCCAATAACTGCACCATCCTTTCATTGTCGTCAGCAATCGCGATATTCAGCTTTTCCATTTACCTGATCCTCCCCTGTTTTCATATTCTGTCGTTGCACTGCTGCATTTTTTGAGGGCCCTTACCAAAAATTGACACGTACAAAAACTACTTGTATTATATATCAACCGCATTCGTTGGCAAGAAAATCTTATCGCAGGAAACAACAGGATTCGGCATGTTTCACCTGCGTTCAAGTGCACCCCTCTATAGATAGAAACGGTTTTTATGGGGAAATGTGACGAATAAAACACAATTCTGTCGAAAAAGCGAGAAAATATCTGTCAGAAAAACCGGTGCAGGGAGTTCCCATACACCGGTTTTCATTGCTGAATTTCATTATTTCATTTTCTTACTCGGCTGCTGCCACGGATGTGATATGCGGGTTCACTCCCTGATACCAGTAGAGGAAGCCCTCCATGTCGATCACATCGCCGACTTTCAGCTCCTTAACCGCATTGTAGACGTCCGTCGTGTTGTCGCACAGATAGGACTCCACCGTGAAGGTGTAGGTCTCACCGTTTAAGGAGACGTCGAAGTACAGGTCGTCGCCGTCCTCGCCGGATCCGTCCCAGTTGTACAGGAACGCTGCCTCGTTGCCCTCCGCGTCTTCCTTCGCCTCGACCGTCATCCCCTTGAAGGAGACGAGCTCATTCTGATGGTCGATCAGCTCGTCCGTACCAAGCAGTTCCGTCACGTCCAGTGGCTCCGCAATGTACTCGCCGTCCAGGATCTCAAAGGTCGCGCCCTCGGCGATCTCCACTTCGCCTTCCCACTCAGCCTTGTAACCGGTCACACGGATCTTCGTGCCGACCTCGAGCTTGTCATAATCCTCCTCAGAACAGGCCATGTCGTAGATAAAGTACGCGCCGTCCTGATCCTGCGTGTAGATCGTGGCCTTGTCCTCCCACCAGGACTGCTTTGCCTGAACGTAGGTCTCGATGACGACCTCGTCGTCCACAGCCGCTGCCATGTACTCGTCGTGCGTCATGACGCCCTCGGACTTCTCTTCCGGGGTGAGCGCCGGCTCCGTCTCGGTCTCGTCCGCCAGAGCGACGCTGGCAGAAGCCAGAACCAGTGAAGCCGTCAGTAAAATTGCTGTAAATTTTTTCATCTTTATCCTCCTTGTGGTACCGTATTGGTATAAAAGTTCACAACCTATTATACACAAATGCGTTCGGAAATCAATCATTATTTGCGTTCGTGTTTAATTCACTTCGGACGGAACCGCACGGTACCCTTCCTGGGAACTTTCCCGGCAAAACTGTAGATACATGTTGGGAAACGGAAAACTTTCTTTTTTCAGTTTGTGCCGGAAAAGTCCCGGAAATCCCTGCGGTTCCTGTCTACCTGAACACAAAGCATTATTTCTTTTTCAATTTCGACAGCAACAGGTACCCTACGATCAGCACCCAGGCCGTCAGTAGCGCCGCGAGCAGGAGCTTTGATGTGAGCGGCAGCGGGCCAAGATCCTCTGTCCCTGTGCCGGAAGCGCCCGGATCCATCTGCGCGCTGCCCTGATCCAGATGATACAGCGACGCCGTGTCCTCATAAAGTTTTTCGAAATATGCGTCGTCCACTGTCTGCTTTCTGCGGACGGACTTGGTCGTCGTCTCGATCAGCTGTCCGGCCGCGTCGCGCAGAGATGCGGAGCCGTTGAACACCGGAGTCACGAAAGTGTCATCCGTGTGTGCCAGCAGAAGCTTTGCCGCCTGCAGTTTGACATCATAGTAGGTGGCGTTGTCCTCGCCCTCTCTTTGCAGATAATCCTGATATTCCTCGCTCTCCTGTGCCTTGGAGGTCACCGGCACGTAGCCTTCGGTCTGCGAGTAAGCGATCTGCACGTCGTTCGTCAGCAGGTACTGCGCGAACAGCCAGGAGGCAAGCACCTCTTGCTTGTCTGCTTTATTGAAAATGCAGACGGACGGCCCCTGCGAGATCATCTGCGGATGCTCCGGGTCAAACTGCGGGATCTCCATGACCGCCGTCTCAAACTCGACCAGCTTGTCCGCGCTGATGTCCAGAAGCGGCGCGTGCGTGCCCATCCAGGTGGCGCCCGCCGTGGAGTCGACCGCGAAGATGCACTGCCCCGCGTTCAGGAAGTTCGCCGGATAGCCAGAGATCTTGAAGGTGGAAAAAGCGCCGCTCTTCACATGGTCCGCGATCGTCTCCAGAAGCTCCCTCGTCGTGTCGTTGAAGATCTGAATCTCGCCGGCGTCCGTCGAATATCCGGCCTCTTTCTGTCGCAGCATCTGGATCATCATGTTATCCGTCGATTTGTAGATAAACGGAATCAGAACGTTCTGCCCGTTGAGCTTGAACGTACCGTCCGCGTTCTTCTCCATCGCGGCCTCCGAGACCTCCCAGACAAAGTCCCAGGTCAGCGTTTCCGGCAGCGTGTAGCCCAGCTGTTCCACAAAAGTCTTGTTTACATAACATGCCTCCGTGGAGCGCATATAAGGAATCGCGTAATGACTCCCCTCAAACGCGCACTCCCTCAGAAACTGCGGGATGATCTCGTCCTGCGTGGGCGAGTCGAACTTCAGCTCGCTGCCTCCGAGCCCGTATTTTTCATCTGCGAACAGATCGTCAAGCGGCACCACGCTGTCCTGCCCGGTCAGATAGGTCGCGATGTGATCCGGGTAAGTGATGCAGACGTTCGGCGTCGTGTCCGTCGCGATGTTCGTGATGACGTCGTTGTAGATTTTTCCGTAATCCGTGTACAGCCGCAGATTGACCGTGATGTTCGGGTACAACTTCTCGAAATCGCTGATCGCCTTCTTGTAGATACCGGTCTGCGTCTTATTCGTGTCGTTCTTCGCCCAGAAAGTGATCTCGTATTTTCCTGCCTCGTCGAAAGTCTCCGGAATCTCAAACGTGCGCTGCTCTTTCTTGCCGTGGCAGCCCGTGAGGGCAGAAAAGGCAGTCAATGCCAACAGGAAAAGTCCTGCCACTCTTGCAAGCGTCTTCTTCGCTCTGTCTCCATAGTCAAAGTTCTCATAACGTACAACACTCTTTCGGTTCGGGGAAACGTCTGTCTTTTTCATCCGTGCGCTTCTCATCCCTTCGTTCCTCCCCTCGACACGCCTGCCATGATACTCTTGCGGAAGATCAGGAAGATCACGATCAGCGGCACGGAGATTGCCACGACCGCCGCCATCATCGCCGGGATGTTCTCACGCCCGAAGCCGTTCTCCCGGATCTCCTGGATGCCGTTCGACACCAGGAAATACTTCTCATCGTCCGTGATCAGGCGCGGCCACACATAGGAATTCCAGCACTCGATCGCCTTGAGGATCGTGATTGTCACGATCGTCGGCTTGCAGATCGGCATCATGACCTTCCACAGGTATTTCAAATCCGACGTGCCGTCCACCTTCGCCGCGTAATAGAGCTGATCCGGCACCTGCTCAAAGTTCTCCTTTAACAGGTAAATGTAAAAGACCGAAGTGACCGACGGCAGGATCAGCCCAAGGAAGGTGTTGCGCATGTCCATATTCGTGATCGTGACAAAATTCGTGATGACCACGAGCTCGTTCGGGATCATCATCAGCGAAAGGAACAGTGTGAACATGAGATTCTTTCCGCGGAAATTGAGCCGCGCGAACGCGTACGCCGCCAGCACCGTCACAAGCAGCATCAGCAGCGTGGTTGCCACGGTAAACACGATCGTGTTCACAAAGTAGCGCCCGAGCGACACCGCCGTGAACGCATCCACATAGTTCTGCAGCGTCGGTGACAGCGTGAACAGCTGCGGTATGTATTCGGAATTATAGGCGCTGTAGCTTTTTACGGAGGTCAGCACCATCCAGTAGAACGGAAACAGCACGACCAGCGCCCAGAACGCCAGAAGCGCGTAAGTGATCGCGGCCGCCGACGCACGGCGCGCTTTGTCACGCTTTTCTATTCGTTTATATTCCATCTTGTGCTCCATATCATGCACTCCTGCCTTTGGCATTTGTCTAAAATTTTCGTGTTTAATTCGCTTCGGACGGAACCGCACGGTACCCTTCCTGGGAACTTTCCCGGCAAAACTGTAGATACATGTTGGAAACGGAAGGCTTTCTTTTTCCAGTTTGTGCCGGAAAAGCCCCGGAAATCCCTGCGGTTCCTGTTTACGACTGCGATGCACTACACGGCGGATGGCTGTGGTGGTCCGGCTGTTCCGACATGTCTACCCACAGGGCATCCCGTAATGCACGCCCTTCGGGCGGGCGTGCTTCGCACGGCGATGTACGATACAGATGTCTGATCTGAGGCGGACATAGTCCGATGCAGACAGATGTAAGAGGACAATCGGCGGACAGCGGACTATTACAGCCGACGCCGCTATGATAAAGTAAATTAAGCATCATAGTGCACATACTTCCGGCTCACCAGCAGGTTGATACAGGTGATCGTCAGCACGATCGCGAACAGGATAATTGCGGCCGCCGACGCGTAGGACGGATAGCCGCCGCTGTTGCCGTAGAGCATGTCGTACACATAACCGACGATCGTGTTCATCTCCGCCGCGTTCAGGTTCGTCCCGAAGAGCGCCACCGCGTCGCTGTACGCCTTGAACGCCCCGATGAAGCCTGTGATGACCAGGTAGACCAGTGTCGGTGAGATCATCGGCAGCGTAATACGCACGAAAATGCGGAAACGCGACGTACCGTCCACCTTCGCCGCATTGTAGTAACTCTGGTTCACGGATGCCAGCGCGCTCGTCAGGATCAGGATCTTAAACGGCATGACGACCCAGATCGTATACAGGCACAGCACAAACATCTTCGCCGCGTACGGGCCGTCGATGAAGTCGATCGGCCCGTGTCCGAACCAGCCGATAATCAGGTTCGCAAATCCGTCAGTGTACGGCGTCTTCTTAAACAGGATCATAAAGACCAGACCGACCGCCAGCGTGTTCGTCACGTACGGCAGAAAATAGACGGTCTGAAACAGATTGCGCAGCGGACGTATCGAACTCAATCCCGCGGAGATCAGCAATGCGATGCCCGTGGACAGCGGCACGGTGATCACCACCAGAATAAACGTGTTGCGCACCGCCTGCAGAAAATATGGGTCGCGCAGAACATACGCGTAATTGTAGCCTCCGACGCCGTGATAGGTCTGCGACGCGAAATTGTACCCCTCCTCGAAGGAATAGACGAAAACGTCGATCAGGGGATACACGAGAAACAGTCCCAGAAAAAGGATCGCCGGCAGCAGATACAGCCAGCCTTTCATGCTTCTTCTTTCCATAAGTTCAGATTCTCCTCAGTACTTCTTTTCTTACTGCAGCCGCATCTCCGTCTTTTTGTCAAAGATGAACACCTTGTTCGGCTTCAGATCAAAACGCACTTTCGCGGCCTTTGTGTCCACCTTGTTTTCCGCCGCGATGATTGAGCGGATTGCTTCGTTCTCGCTCGCCCTGTGCGCGGACACAACGCTGATGTCGCGTCCCATCACCTCAACGCGCTTCAAGTCACAGGAAAACGCGCCCTGCTCATTCAGAATGAAACCCTCCGGTCGGATCGCGACGTAGACTTCCTGATCCGGTATCCCGTCTGCCGCCAGGACATCTTCCTCCCCGATCCACAGCCTTCCGTCTTTCACTCTTCCGTCAAACACATTGATTGGCGGCGTCCCCAGAAACTTCGCGACAAACAGGTTCACCGGATCGTCATAGACGTCCTGCGGCTTCCCAATCTGCTGGACGACGCCCTCCTTCATGACGACGATCCGGTCAGAGATACTCATCGCCTCCTCCTGGTCGTGCGTCACAAAAACCGTCGTGATCTGCGTCTCCCTCTGGATCCTGCGGATCTCCTCGCGCGTCTGCAGCCGCAGCCTGGCGTCCAGGTTCGACAGCGGCTCGTCCATCAGAAGAATGCGCGGCATCTTCACAAGCGCCCGCGCGATTGCCACGCGCTGCTGCTGCCCGCCGGAGAGCTCCGCCGGCTTGCGCTCCATCAGCTCATCGATCTGCACCAGCTTCGCGACTTCCTGCGCTTTCTCGAGCATCTGCTCTTTCGAGAGCCTTGCCTCTCCCTTCAGATTTTCCAGCGGAAACAAGATATTCTGCTTCACGGTCAGGTGCGGGTAAAGCGCATAATTCTGGAAGACCATGCCCACGCCCCGGCTCTCCGCCGGAAGATCCGTGACGTCGTCCTCCCCGAAGAAGATCCTGCCTTTCGTCGGCCGCTCCAGTCCGCACAGCAGATTGAGCGTCGTGCTCTTTCCGCAGCCGGACGGCCCCAACAGCCCGATCAGCTTCCCGTCCGGGATCTCGAAACTGAAATCGCTGACCGCGACCACGTCGCCCTTCGACTTCCACCCTCTCCCCGGGAATATCTTCGTCAGATTCTGCAATACAACCTTCATACTGATCCTCTTTCTTCTGTATTTTTAAGCCTGCCAAATACAATATCCTAAATGAAATTACTTATCCCCGTAATGTCCTCTGCAATGGGCTGTATATAATCTCCCACTCTCCATGTGATACACAAGACGATCCTTTTCATTAATGCGACGACTGTATTCTCCCTGCAAATCGCCGGTCAGAGGTTCCGGTTTTCCAATCCCATTACGGCAGCCATTTCTTTCAATATCTTTTATGAGCTGATTGATGCGCTTTAGAGTTTTTTTATCTTGTGTCTGCCAATAGAGGTAATCCTCCCATGCATCATCCGACCAAATTATTTCACTCATCGTCTACCTCAATCAGTTCATGCGCGGTACCTTTCCCGTTTCTCAATTCCTGTACGGATTTCTTTACATAAGCTATATTGGCTTCGGAGAAAAACGGATCAGGAGTCTGAGCAATCTCAAACGGAATACGATTTTCGCGTAAAACTGCCTTCACAAATAAATTAATTGCAGTAGATGTATTTAAGCCAACGTTGGAACAAAAGCTGTCAAAATTGGACTTATCTTTTTCGTCTACTCTCGCGGTTAATGTTGCCAGTGCCATAAGAACATCTCCCTTCGTATTCTGTCTGTCATTATTATAATACTATTGTATGTCAAAAGCAAGCGGACGTATTACATCCGGCAAGGTTTCCATATGATACCTTAACAGCAAATAAAATGACCTGCAATCGCCTATTTCGAAAGAAGCCAAGGAATGTCCACGCGCCACCCATCGGTGACCCAGTCCTCCTCGATCCCCTCAAAATATCCGGCGCCGGTCATGTAATTTCCGGCAATAAGGGCGATCGCGTCCGCCATACCCTGAATATTTTTCTTCGGCAGCCCGTCCCCGTTTTCGCTTCCCGGCATCTCCGTCTCAGACTCTTCCTCTGCTGCGGATTCCCTTTCTGATTTCGACGTCTCCTGCCCAACCCGCTGTCCAACCCGCATTTTACCAGACCCTGACGTCTCTTGTTCGGTCTCCTCCACAGCCGCCCTCCGCTCGGTTTCCTCCGCAGACGTCTTCGCACCCGGCTCCGCCGCGTTCACCAGCACACACAATTCTTCCGCCCCATCCACAGTTTCCTCGCTGATCTCACAATCAAAGAAGATCAGCGGTCTTCCATCTGTCTGCACAATGATATCCGCGGTGGCATCCGCCCCTGTATCCGCGACGGTATTTTTTTCTGTTTCCTCTCCTGCTTTCTCTTCTGCTTTCTCTCGTGCATCCCCAAAGCTCTGCTCCGCCGGATTCACAATGAGAAGCATCGCGTCCTTCTCCTGCACGATCTGCGCCAGCTGTATCAACGGATCATCTTCCCCATCGTACTCCCGATACGCGATTCCCGCATCCTCAAGCGCCTCGTTCAGCGCCGCGCGCACATTTGCTGTTTCCGGATCCTCCTCGTCCTCGAACGACCGATAGAATACTGCGACATAGGCCTTTCCCTTTGCAGACACCGCACCTTTCACAGCAAAGCACAACAACAAGGGCAACAAGAGCGTTGCCCCAGCTCTCACTGCCCTCCAAGCCAAATTTCCGCCAACCTTCCAAACATCCTCCGACCGTCTCACGCACTCCTCCATTTCCGGCGGTGTCCGGTGAATTCTCTCTATTTTAAGATCAGCAGCCGCCGGAATATACCCACGAATGTATCCCTCTTGAGAGTAAGAACGTACAGGGACTATTCGCCGCGGCAGACTTCTGGTCTACCCCGCACCAAAAGCAGGTCGCTGTGCATTCGGCTGACTTTCTGTCTTTCTCATAGAGTACATAGCCCACATCTTTCACATATACCGACGCGTACTCTCCACCTGCAACCGCAGCCAGCTCATCGTCAGAAAGCTCTCCCTGCTCATGGAACTGATCAAACAGCTCCTGTGCCTGTTCCTGGGTCACCTCTGCGCCGTACTCCTTTACAATGCTCAGAACTTCCTCCACCGATCTTGTCCTTTTTAATCTCTCAACAACCTCTCCGCTCATAAAACTTTCCTCCTTTTATTGTTTTTAGACCCCTATTTTTTGATACGCCGTAACATGAATTTTGTTAGAATATAACCGCTTTTATTGCCTCGGCAGCTCTCCCTTGATCAAGGTCGGGATCCCGCACACCACGCGCACGACTGCCTTGGCCTGCTGCGCCAGACGTACGCACAGCCTTCCCGTCGCCTCGCGTCCCAGCCGCTCATTTCGGTCAACGGGTATAATGCCGCTTCCCACCTCGCAGCAGATCACGACCTCTTTCTCAAGCAAGCTGTCCAGAAGCGCGTCCGCCTGCTCCGGCTGCCCGAAGACCAGCCGCTCCAGATGATACACAACGGGGCGCGCGTCAATCACCGCATCCGCAATATCCTTTTCCGTATACCCAAGCGTTTCCGCGAAGCTCCGCTTTCCGGAACCTTCGCCTCCAATGATCAGAATCATACCTCAATCCCCAACTATTTCTTCCAGACCTTCCAAATTTCCCTTCACCATCAACGGAATCCCGCACACCAGCTCACAGACCACATCCGCCCGCTGCGCGAGCGTCCGGTTGATACGCCCGATGGCGTCCATATAGGCGATCGTCCCGGAGTCGTATGACCGGCTGTCCGTGCCGACCTCATTTGTGATCACGATCAATGTATCGCTCTGTCGGCGCAGCGCATCGACGCCCACGACGACCGTCTCATACGGATCCGTCCACGCGCCGTTCTCGTCAAACATCTCGTTCGCCGTGAGATTGCAGATGCACTCCAACAGAACCGTCCCCCGCTCTGGAAGCGCAATCCCCTGCAGATCCGTGTAGCGCTCGATCGTCTCGAAACCTTTTCCGCGGCGCAGCTGCCTGTGACGCGCGATCTTCTCTTCGCTCCCGTCCCCGAACGGCCGCATCGCCGCGATGTAATAGCGCGGAAACGGAAGCTTCAGACATAGTTCCTCCGCGTATGAGCTCTTCCCGCAGGCGGAGCCCCCGGTCAATAAAATCATTCTGGATTCCGGCATGCCGCCTTCTCCTTTACTCTCAGACTATCCGAAATACTCCATATATGCCAAAGCATCCCAAGCCTATCTTTTCATTCTGCTGTTTCCCACTGGGAAAGCATCTCCCGCATCCACGCGCAGACGTCCATATCATAGACCGCGTCGAGGTGCTCCGGACACAGCACCTCATCGACCGTGCCCTCCGCGACCAGCCGGCCCCGACTCATCAAAAGCGCTTCGCTGCCGAACGCCTTCGCGAGCGACAGATCGTGCACGACCGAGACGACCGCCCGCCCCGGGTGCTTCACCCACTGCGCGATCAGCTCGAATACCTGCTTCTGGTAGACCAGATCCAGATGGTTCGTCGGCTCATCCAGAAGCAGCAGCTTCGGATCCTGCGCAAACACCTGCGCCAGAAACGTCCGCTGCAGTTCGCCGCCGGAAAGCTTCAGCACCGACTGGTTTCGCAGCGCCTCCATCCCGGTCAGCGCAAGAGCCTCCTCAACCGCCCGCTCATCCTCATCCTTTCTCCCGGCGAGCACTTTCGAGGAATACGCGTAGCGTCCTAACCGCACGACCTCCTCCACGGTAAACTCATAGCCGACAAAATGATTCTGCGCGAGAACGCCGACCTCCCGCGCCCGCTGCGCGGCCGAGATTCGCTTCACATCCTGACCCATCAGAAACACCATTCCCGTGTAGGTCACGCCCTGCGTGACCGCGTTCAGCACCGTGGATTTTCCCGCGCCATTCGGTCCGACGATCATCAGCCACTGTCCCTCCGAGACATGGAAACTCAGATGATCGACGACCGTGCAGCTCCCGTAGTTCACGGATAGCTCCTTCACGTCCAGCATGCGGTCACTCCTTTCTCGTCTGGTAGAAAATGAACACGAATACCACCGCGCCCACCAGACTCGTGACGACGCCGATCGGCAGCTCCCGCGGATTCAGCAAAATGCGCGCCGCCAGATCCGCCAACAGCAGAAACACCGCTCCGCCGAACGCCGACGCCGGCAACAGCCTTCTGTGGTTCGGCCCGACGATCATGCGGACCATGTGCGGCGTTACAAGTCCCACAAAGCTGATCGTCCCGCCCACTGAGACGCAGACGCCAATCAGGATGGAGACCATGATCAGCACCGTCAGCTTTGTCCGTCGCACGTCCACGCCGATGTGGCGCGCGTTGTCCTCTCCCACCGCGAACGCGTTGAGCTCCCGCGCGTGGAGAAACAGCACGCCGCCGCACAACAGAAACGCCGCCAGAAGGATCACCGCGTTCTTGTAGCTGGAATTCTGCAGGCTGCCCATCGTCCAGAACGTGATACTCTGGATCTTATCCGACGCAAACGTGATCACGATGCTCATCAGGCTCGACATGAACATGGAATAGATCACGCCGATCAGTATGATCGTGTTCGTGGACAGCGAATAGTCCAGCTTGTACGCCAGTCCCAGGATCACCAGCAGCGAAAGGAACGCGAACAGGATCGCCATGAGCATCGTCCCCGAAAAAGGCAGTCCAGGAATCGTGACCCCAAACGCGATCGCGAGCACCGCGCCGAGCGACGCGCCGGAGGACACCCCGAGCGTGGAGCCGTCCGCCAGCGGATTCTTCAGAAGTCCCTGCATCGCAGCGCCCGCCAGAGAGAGCGCGCTCCCGGAAAGCGCCACACAGAACACGCGCGGCAGTCGCACGGACAGAATGATCGAATTCGACAACCCGGAAGTCTGCGCACGCCCGCTCAGCGCGCCCCAGATCACCCGCAGCGTCTCAGACAGCGGGATGCTGACGCTGCCGACACAGACGCAGAGGCACATCACGGCCAGCGTGACAAGACCAAAGATCATATATTCAATTGGTCGAAAATGTTCCGGGTGCTTTCTCATGCGGACTTCTCCTGTACATATAATCCAAATATCGCTCACATGTTCATTCGTCTTTGCCGTTCATCTCTGTCGTCTGTCCTGTCCTGCTATGTGCAATACTTAATTCTCTGCTCCCGCAGCCTCTTCCGCCGGAGTCATCTTCATCTCCGTCGCAGCTTCCGTTGCCTTCTCAGTTTCCCCATAAATGAAATCGTACAGCAGCTTCGCGCCGTCCGCCAGCCGCGGAGCCGGGCGGGACAGCTCGTCGTTCTGCAGGTTCAGTATCTTCTGGTTCTGCACCGCAGTCACATTCTCCCAGCCCTTGCGGGAGAGGATCTCCTCGGTCGGCGTCGGGCCCTCTCCGAAATACATCGTGATAGTCACAATGAAATCCGGGTTGCGCTCCAGCACTTGCTCCTCTGAGATCTCGCCCCAGCCGTCGACGTCTGCGAAGCAGTTCTTCACGCCCAGCATCGTCGCGATCTCATCCATAAAGGTGTTCGTGCCCGCCGTCCAGAGGCCGTACTCCAGCGGCGACACTTCAAAGTAGACGGTCTGCGTGCCGTCCCCGGTCGCCTTTTCGGAGAGCTCCGCGAACGTGTCCTTCATGCCGTCGACGACCTCCGCCGCCCTCTCGTCCTGCCCCATCAGCGCGCCAATCATCCCGATCGCCGTGTACACGCCTTCAATATCCTTTGCCTCGCTGACAACGACCTTGATCCCGGCGTCCTCAAGCATCTGCACCTGCTCCTCCGTCTGCGCCATGTCGCTCATGAGCAGCACGTCCGGGTTCAGCGCGATCACTTCCTCAATGTTCATGTCCTCTCCGGAGTTCACCTCCGGCACCTCCAGAACCTCCTCCGGATAGTCGCAGTAGGTCCCTCTTCCAACCAGCTTGTCCCCCGCGCCGATCGCGTAGAGGATCTCGCAGTCCGACGCCGTGAGTGCCACGATGCGCTCCGCCGGCTGCTCCAGCGTGATCTCGCGTCCCTTCATATCCGTGATGCTCACGCCGCCTGTTTCCTCTTCAGCGCCCGCATTCATTCCGGTGAAGCCTGCGGCAAGACAAATCGCCAGCCCCAGTGAGATCAGAATTCTTCTTTTGTTCTCTTTTCGCATACTTTTTACTCTCTTTCCTCTGCCTTTCTTGAATAGTCTGCTTCCTGCAAAACTCCGAATACAGCCATATGGGCTTTCCCGCATCTGCAAATGAGTCTGCCTCCTCATCGGAAACAGACTCATTTCTATATATTTCACGACTTCACGGAATCAAAACATGCGAAAAACTTCAATCCACTCATTCTCTGCCCCATAGTTTTCCGCCCGTCGTCTGTCCGGCACCGTCTACTGGATCGTAATACGGCCCTCGCCATTCACATCCGCGTAACCCGTCACATTCGGCAGGCCGTCTCCGTCAGTGTCCTCGAAGGACTGCACGTAATTTGCGAGCACCATATAGTCCTCCATCACATAGTCGATGATGTTCGTCGCGCCGTCGAACATGGAGAAGCCGTCGCCCAGGTCGCGCAGCGTGTAATTGTAGCCCGCGAGGTTATACTTCGCGTTCACATCCAAAGGCTTGTATTCGCCGCTCTCGCGGTCGAGGATCTGCACATCTTTCACGCGGTAGTCGCCCGCAACGCCCGTGAACACGCCTTTATCGTCCATCGTCGCCGTGGACTCGATGCTAGTGTCGATCGTATACTTCGCGCCCGCGATATGCAGGAAGCCGCCGATCTCCTCGCCGGTGCCCACGCCGCGCGCGCCGAACTCAAGCGCGTCGAGAAGCTGCTGACCCGTGATCTCGATCATGCAGGCCACGTTGCCGAAAGTGTGCATGTTCTTGCAGGTAAGGTAGCTGATATCGCCTGTGATCGCCTCGTTGCGAATACCGCCACCGTTCATGATCGCGACGTCCACCGGATAGCCGTCCACCACATTTGTCTGGTCAAACAGATAGTACAAAGCGTCCGCCGCGAAGTCGCCCGAGTTCGTCTCCTGGCTGCGCACCAGACGGTTGCCGTCCGCGTCGAAATTGTCAAGCACCTCGTCTGTCGTGCCGATCACCTGTCCCAGCTCGTCGTTCACCTCGGTGATCCATGCGCTCTCAACCTCCGCGACCGCGTCCGCCGTCTCATCCGCGACGACATCCTCCATCGCCTCACCTTCGGCAGCCTTCGCCATGTAATTGTCATAGAGTCTTGCCTTTACATTGTCCGCCTCAAGAAGCTCGGTCGTGATCTCGCCCTCCGGGGAGATCGTCATCTGCCCAAGCGCATTGAAATAGGAGCCGGTCTGCGTCAGGACGACCTCGTTCTCCTCCTCATCGAGCACCACTTCCATCGGGATGGTCGTGTGCGAATGTCCGTCGATGAACGCGTCGAAGCCCGTCGTGTTCGCGATGACCTCCTCGGACGTCCACGGGACGGACGACGGATCTACTCCCAGATGCCCGAGTCCGATGACGATGTCCGCCTCCGCGGAAGCCTCGTCGATCGCCTCCTGCACCGTGTCGTAAAGATCGCTGCCGTCGTTTCCGCCTGCGATTCCGTAGATGTAATTGCCGTTCTCATCCTGGAAGTAAGCCGGCGTTGACTTCGTGAAGGATTCCGGCGTGGTGACGCCGACCAGCGCGATCTTCTGCCCGCCGACCTCGAATACCTTATAGGAATCGAGCACATTTTCACCCTTCTCGCCGTTCTCCTCATGGTAGAAGTTGCAGGACAGGTACGGATACTCCGCCTTCTCAATCGTGGCAAGCGCACCCTCCATGCCATAGTCAAACTCATGATTGCCCAGTGTAGCCGCGTCATACTTCGCCGCGTTCATCAGATCTACGATAGACGAGCCCTTATCCATGGAGCCGTAGGCCGTACCCTGAATGTGGTCCCCGGCGTCCACCAGCAGCACATTGTCCAGCGTGTCGCGATAGCGCGCAGCCAGAGAATAGCTGAGATCACCATCTATGTATGTGTGTACATCGTTGGTGTAGAGCACTGTGACCGTCTCAGCCTCGGTGGCCGCATCCTCCGCAGCCATCGCAGGCGTCCAGAGAGCGGACAGCATAAGCGGTAGTGCCAAAGCAGTAAATAGTTTTCTCATAGAAATGCCTCCTTAAAATATTTTGCAAGTGAAACACCTAAGCGTCCTGCTGCTGGCGCTTCACAAGTTTTATAAAGAAACCGTCCGCCGACATAGCGGATATACTCCTCAAAATCTCCGTCGACGCAGATCAGATCGTTTGAGATGGCACTGACTTTATATGTTCTATCCTTCCTGCTGTCTGTTCGTCCTGTTCGGTTCCCGTGCTCATCTCATCATTTCCCCTATCCTCTAAAAATGAGACCAGACGTCCTGCTTTTCCTGAAGATACATAAGGAAATCCCAGGAATCCGTTTCCTGCTTTTCCTGTGATTCTCGCCCGATCTTTTCCATCAGTCCATACACATCCGCCGCAATGTCGGAGATAGATGCCTTCTTTTCCTCTGAAATATACTGTTCCAGCCTGCCGCCCATATAGCCTTCCGCCGATACGCCCAGAAACAACGCGGCAAGCTTCACATCGTAATAGCCCAGCGACTTGCGGATACCGATCGCGTCCGCCACGATCTCATCCCAGATGTCTTCTTTCTGCTGCGGGAACAGCCTTCGGCAGATCACATGGGTACACTCATGGTACAGCCGGACCTTTCGCGAAACCTTCAGCCAGGTCTCCTCCGGCATATGTGCCTGGCTGGCGGACACGCCGCTGTACGGTCCACTGCTCAGGAGAATCAGCGTATCCTGGTAATTCTTCCGGTCAGCAGTAAAGCGCTCCCACTCTTGTGCCCAATCCGTATGTCCGGCAGCAAGATATGCCTCTTTGTGGTCATTGATCTTTTTCCAGTTGGCAAGCCCGCTAAGCGTCATCGCACCGATCGTGGCCGGAACCGTCTCCGGACGACAGCGATAGGCAAGCAGCCGAAGCGCGTTCTCAAAATCCTCTCTCTGATACAGATACAGAACGTCCACCGGTCCCGCCGGCGTCTGCTCGGTCGTCAGACTGTCCTTTTCGCTCCCTTGAAATAACGCAAGAGACGCATGCTCGGGAACCTGCCCCTTCAGGGCAGATTCCCGGTATGCGTCCTCCATATTTTCTCCCGGTTGCAGGTACAGCTGCGGATAGCGTTCCGCCAGAATCTCCAGAACCATGGTCTTTTCTCCTCCTGTCGTCACAAGATTCGCCTGACGCCGGGATGCGCCTCCGGCAGCTGCGCAGTGTAATCCGTGATTCCCTTGCCGGTGTTTGGATGCTTGCCCGAGTAGACCTGGTCGGCCGTAAACGCCGCCAGCAGCACCACACAGAGCGGAACGATGATCTGCATCTTGATCCTTCGCAGGAAATTATCCAAAAACGGCGCGGCCACATAGACGATCGCCATGCCGCCGAGACCGAACACCAACAGTCCCTCCGCGCAGATCCTCCCGTGCAGGTTCAGAAAATATCCGCTGTAATCCCACCATTTCTGTCCGCCGTGGGTCGCCTCCAGATACCATGCAGTGAAATATTCCACGCAGCCGCAGAGCACGATGGTCGCGCAGAACTCCGCAAGCGGCTTGCTGCGAAGCTTATTCAGTACGACGAGGATCAGCACGCCGCCTGTCCCGTAGATTGGAAGCCATGGGCCGTGCAGGACGCCACGGTTGACAAACTCGCCGTCGGAGACCAGATGCAGGCTGACCTCCCAGAGCCAGCCGATGAGCGCGAAAATAAAGAACAGCATGATCATCGACCAGATGGAGTAATGGCGCTCGCAGTAGATTCCGCGGAACTTCTTCTCCTTGCCCTTCTGCTGATACTGTCCGAGTCTGGCCGGATAAGCCTTTCCGGACATCTCGCCGCGCATCGACATGTAGACGTCGCGCTTCGCCATGAACTCGTCGTACTCCTGTTCCGTCCTGTCGTTTACAAGCGTCACGCCGAAGACGTTCGCGATGAAGCCGAGGATCCCTGTCCACTGCTTCTTCGGCGGCTTTGGCTCGCCGATCGCGTCGATCTCCTTCTCATAGGCGTACAGCAGATCCATGCGGTCCGCCTTCTCGAACAGGTAGGTATCGTTCAGAAGCTCGCTGCCCTCGATGGAGTTCTCCTTCGCCAGGGCGCGCACATACGCATAGTACTCCGCGAAGGTCGCCTGCTGGTAGGGCTCTGAGTAGAGCTTGCCCACAATGCCCATCGTCACGGCGTTCAGGATCTTCCAGCCGATGAACGTAAGGTCCAGCACGAAACACTGCCACTTGTGTCCGTCCATCATCTTTCTCGAAAGCGCGATCGCATCCTTCGAGGAGATGCCCGGATTCTCCGCCACGATGTACGGCACCATGTGGTAAGAGTAGGACTTGATTATTCCGCCCACGATCGTGAACCACCACAGTGTCTCATAGATCGTGCAGCGCAGCATCGCAAACGCCACCTTTGTCCACTTGCGGATGCGGTAGAAATACAAAAACCTGTGAACCGGCACTTCCTCGTAGATGCGCCCCTCCAGGAACATACGCGCGGAGACCGCCGTGTAGACGTTCGCCACATAGAACCACACCAGCAGCAGGACCGCGGTGCTGAGCAGGATGAACAGGATCAGCAGGACGCTGTTCGCCCCCGTCATGGACACGACCGCCGACACGATAGTCTCGATGAAGGTCCCCGAGGAGATCTCGTTTGCCACGGATGCGAAGACGCCTCTCGTAGTCCCCGCGAACTCCTTCGTACTGGAGCCAATCTTCTCAAGCCCGGATTCCATCAGGCCGCCCAGGAGCTTCTCCATGGATTTTCCCTCCAGCAATCCCTGAAAACCGGTGTTCAGCGTCGATGTGCCGCTTTCCGTCAACTCGCCCGAGGTCTGGGCGGGCTGATCAGTCTTACCCTCCTGACTGGTCGAACCGCTTCCCCCGGAACCCAGGAACCAGGCGACAAGGCAGACGATCACAAAAATAAAATAGTGCTTCTTCAGCGACTGTCTCGCCTTTTGTTTCATCTCTTTTCTATTGTACATCTTGTTATTACCCTCCCGAAACTCTTCAGATTTTCTCTTCGAGCAAATAATTGTTCTTATTGTAGCATACTCTTCACAGATTTTCCAGTCCTCAGATTACGAAAGTATCATTTTCAATGTCCCAGCATGCTCTCCACGAAGATCCCGTAACCCTTCTTCGCGTCCTGTACAAATACATGCGTCACGGCGCCTACGATCCGGCCATTCTGGAGGATCGGGCTGCCGGACATTCCCTGCACGATCCCTCCGGTCAATTCCAGGAGTTCAGGATCTGTTACCTCGATCACCATGCCCTTGTTGACGTCGCTGCCGTTCAGACGGATCTCACGGATGTCGACCTCATACTCTTTGCACGCCCCGTTCACTGAACAGAGGATCGTCGCCGGCCCCTGAACGACCTCCTGCTTGTAAGCAGTCTCATAGAGTTCCATTTTCTCCGACATGGCCGGAAAACCAATTGTTTCACCATATATGCCGTCTTTTCGATTCTCCTCGATCTCCCCGATCTTGTATCCCTCGCTGTAATGGATCACGCCCGCGAGCTCTCCCGGCACGCCCTGCGAACCCTTGATGATCGAGATCACATCCGCATTGTAAAGCGTGCCACCGCTGATATCCAGGAGCTTCCCGGTGTCGATGTCGCTGATTCCATGCCCCAGCGCGCCAAATTTCCCGTTCTCATCAACATAGGTCAGCGTGCCGATGCCCTGCGTGTCGTTTCGCACCCAGATACCGGCGCGATACACTCCGCTCTCGTCCATCACCGGGTGGACTTTCAGGCTGATCTGCTCGCCCGAACGATCCACGTCCAGCACCAGATCCTCTCCGCCGCAGCTGCTGATGCATTCCACGAGCCGCTCCTTGGTATTCGTCTCCACGCCGTTGACCGACTTGATATAGTCGCCGGATCTCACGATGTTCTCTGCCGGGCAATATCTGCTCCCGTCTCCGGTCTGTATCTCAGCCGTCTCCACGACCATCACGCCGTTAGTTTTAAGATAGATCCCGATCGGCGTGCCGCCCGCATAGACCTGTCTTCTCGGCACGACGCTCACCGTCACCATTTTAAGCGGAATCTTTCCAAACAGGCTGTACAGGATCTGATAGCTCTCCTGCACCGTGCCGTTCAGCGTCTCTCCGACTTCCATCATGTCCTTCTGTCCTTTTTCCGCTTCCGGGACGGCAGGAACTCGCGTACTGATCTCTTTTGTGACCAGGCGGTCAAACGCATTGTGAAACAGCTCCGGCAGTTCGCCGGCTTCCGACACCTGCATCCGCGAAGGAATCTGCCCACGCACCGCCGCCAGACTGCAAAACCCCAGCCCAACGATGCCCAGACCCAGCAAAATACACACAAATCCCCTGTACTTCTGCCTGACATTCATCTTTTGCACCCCACTTCTTTCTATGATCAAGAAACAAATTTTCAATAAAAATGCGTATCGCACGCTTTTACTGCAGAACCCGCAGGCTGCGTCAGCAGCATAGTTCCATGTGCGGGTCTGCGCATAAAAAGAATGCAGAACACTGCGTCAACAGTCTCTGCATTCAGTATGTGGAGTTCTCATCGTTTGACTCTAGTATTTTTTTTCGTTTTTTGCCAGTTCTTTCATTTCGCGCGCGCTGTCGAGCACCGTCTGCGTAATCTTCGCTCCGCCCAGGATTCGTGCGAGCTCCTCGATGCTCTCCTCCTCTGAGAGCAGTCCTATGTTCGTCACGGTCTTGCTGTCCGCCGGTTTCTTCTCAATAATGAAATGATGATCCGCCATCGACGCGATCTGCGCAAGGTGTGTAATGCACAATACTTGATGTTTTCTGGAAATGACTGCCATTTTTTCGGAGACCTTCTGTGCCGTGCGCCCGCTGATCCCGGTGTCGATCTCGTCGAAGATCAGCGTCTCGATCGCATCCCGGTCCGCCATGACGGCCTTGAGCGCGAGCATGATCCGCGAGAGCTCGCCGCCGGAGGCCACGCTCGCGAGAGACTTCAGCGGAAGCCCCGGATTCATCGAGATGACAAAACTCACTTCGTCTTTACCGTTCTCGCAGGGCTCCTCCAGCTCCCGGAACGCGATCTCAAATCGCACGTCGAGAAAGTTCAGATCAACCAGCGCGCTTTGGATCTCCTTCGAAAGCTGCGCCGCGCAGGTTTTCCGGATCCCGGAGATCTCTGCGGCAGTCTTTTCGAGCGATTTTTTGCTCTTCTCACAGCTTTCCCGAAGATTCGCGAGATATTCCTCATAATTGGACAGGATCCCGATCCGCTCCGTCTTTTCTTTCCCTGCTTCCAGAATTTTTTCAATGGAATTGCCGTATTTTGTCTTGAGACGGTTGATCAGGTTCAGGCGGTCCTCCGTCTCCTGCAGCCTCCGGGAGTCAAAAGAGAACTCGTCCATATAGCCGGACAGCTCCCGGTTGAAATCGTTCATCATCGATTCGAGATCAGCAAGCATCCGCTCCAGGTCTCCGAGCGACTCATCGTAGAGCGCCGCCGTGCCGAAGGAGCGCAGCGCGCGGCTGATCTGATCGCCCGCCCCGGAAAATCCGCCTGCCCCGGTGAGTCCTGCAGTCTCCGAGAGCGCTTCCATGATCTTCTGCCCGTTCGACATGCGTCGGTACTCGCTCTCCAGCTCTTCGTCTTCACCCGGCACGAGCGCGGCGGACTCGATCTCATTGAGCTCAAACCTCAGAAAATCCAGCTCCTTGGCGCGCTCCGCCTCCCCGGAATCCGCCTCCTCAAGCTGCTTTTTCGCCGCCCGGTATGTGCGGTACTGCTCCCTGCACAGCGTCTGCTTCTCCTCCATCTGCTCCCCGGCGAACTCATCCAGAATCCGCAGATGGTTCTTCTCATACAAGAGCGACTGATGCTCGTGCTGACCGTGAATGTCGATCAGCTCCGCGGCAATCTCCCGCACAAAGGAGACCGGCACCGTCTCGCCGTTGACCTTGCTGACGCTGCGCCCGCCCTTGTACCGTCTGGCGATGATCACTTCTCCGTCCTCAAACGGGATGTCCTGCTCCTCCAGCAGCTGCCGGACAGTCTCGTTTCCCGTGGAAAACACAAGCTCAACCAGCGCGTACTCCGCGTCCTCCGGAACATAATCCTTGAAATTGCCTGTCCCGAGCGCAAGGTTGACCGCCCCGATCACGATCGATTTCCCCGCGCCGGTCTCACCGGTCATAATGTTCAGCCCTTCGCCGAACTCCACCTCCGCCTCTTGGATCAGCGCCATATTTTTCACATGCAAACTGACTAACATAAATTTGTCCTGACTCTCCCCACTTCGTACTTAATGAATCTCGGACGGAACCGCACGGTACCCTTCCTGGGAACTTTCCCGGCAAAACTGTAGATACATGTTGGGAAACGGAAAACTTTCTTTTTGCAGTTTGTGCCGGAAAAGCCCCGGAAATCCCTGCGGTTCCTGTCTACGGCTGCGGTACACTATACGGCGGAGGACTGTGATGGTCCAGCTGTTCCGACATGTCCGATACAGATGTCTGATCTGAGGCGGATGCAGTCCGACGCAGGCAGACAGATGTAAGAGGACAATCGGCGGACAGCGGACTATTACAGCCGACGCCGCCATGATAGAGCAAACTAAGCGCGGACGATCTTCTGTATTTTATCCATTACCCGGACCGTGTCTTCAGCGCTGCGGATCGCGCACATGATCGTGTCGTCTCCCGCGATGCAGCCGGCGACTTCGCTCCAGCGCATGGCGTCAAGCGCCGCCGCGACTGCCATCGCCATGCCGGACACGGTCTTCACGACCAGAATGTTCTGGGCCATGTCCATCGAGACAAAGCCTTCTTTCAGCACGCGCAGATATTTGTCGTTGATCCCCGGCGTCTGGTTCTGCATCAGCGTGTATTTCTGTTTCCCGTCGGCAGCCGTCAGCTTCGTCAGCTTGAGCTCGCGAATGTCACGGGAGACCGTCGCCTGCGTGACGCGGCAGCCTTCCTTCTCCAGATACGACGCCAGTTCCTCCTGCGTCTCGATCTCGTACTTCGTGATCAGTTCCACGATCTTTTCCTGTCTCGCATTCTTCATAGCCTCTGTCCGCTCTCCTTTCCACCGCGCTTCCAATCCTCATGACGCTTCGACTTTTCCGCGATCCTGTCCCGGCGCCCGCCTCCGCGATCTCTTATATCCTTTGCTCAGGGCGCCGCCATCTTCAGGCGCAGGATCTCCAGAAAACTGGTATTTTTGGTCTTCATCATCTGTACCTTGCGATCGGACCTGGTGATGACAATGCGATCGCCTGCATTCAGCTTCACCGAAGTGTCGCCGTCGAACGTCGCCTCCGCACCGTCCATCTCCATATCGTGTCTTCCACTGATCTCGATCGCGATCTCGACATTGTCCGGGAGGACGATCGAGCGGGAATTCAACGTGTGCGGCGCCACTGCCGACAGCAGGATCAGAGAGGCCTGCGGCGCCACGATCGGGCCGCCCGCGGAGAGATTGTAACCCGTGGAACCGGTCGGCGTCGCAAGTATGATCCCGTCCGCCGAGTAGGCCGTGAGAAATACATCGTCCACGTAAATGTTGAAATCGAGGACGCGCAGCCTGCCGTTTCGCCGGATCACAATGTCGTTCAGCGCAATATCCCGCAAAAGCGCTCTGCCCTGGTGAAACGCCGTGCCCTGCAGCATCATGCGCGATTCGACGGAAAACTCATCGGCGATCAGTTTGTCCAGCGCCGGGGTGATGCTCGTGTGCTCGATCTCAGCCAGATAGCCCAGCGTACCCATGTTGACGCCGAGAAGCGGGATCGAACATTCCACCAGGTCCCTGGCCGCCTGCAGAAGCGTCCCGTCTCCGCCGAGCACCAGCACGCATTCCACGTCTTTCGGAATCTCCCGCGCATCCGTATACTTGTACTGCCCGCTCGGATGGTCTTTCCCGCATTTCTGGACGTAGCATTTTTTTCCTCTGCTCTCAAGATAGTCCCGGATCATATCGGACGTCTTGAACTCCGGGTCCTTCTGATTGTTTGTGATCACATAAAAAGTATTCATAAGCAACACTCCGTCTGCGGTCCGCCGGCCATGCCGGGTCCCGTTCTGTCCCTTCAGTAGCTCCTGCCGGTATTCTCAGTCAAGCAGTTCATGCGCCGCTGTGACGACCTCATGCGCCGCTGTCTCCGACTCTTTTTCATCATAAGTATCTGC
Source organism: uncultured Lachnospiraceae bacterium (assembly GCA_947626285.1). GTDB lineage: Bacteria > Bacillota > Clostridia > Lachnospirales > Lachnospiraceae > Choladousia. The sequence goes on along the minus strand of CANQRR010000001.1, from coordinate 123,371 downwards.
CGCTTCTGTAGCGAAACTGTTTCCCGCATTCTTATCTGAGCCGGAAAATTCCGATCCGATCCTTCCGTCACCCGCCTGTTTTCGAAGATACAGCAGATACTCGATGTTGCCCTCCGGTCCCTTGATCGGGGAAAAATCAAGACCCACTTTCTCAAGTCCGATCTGCGCGGCGTATGCGATCACCTTGCGGATCACTTCCTCGTGCACCGCCGGATCGCGCACGACGCCTTTCTTGCCCACCTTCTCACGCCCGGCCTCAAACTGCGGTTTGATCAGGCAGACAATCTCGCCCGCATCCGTCATCAGCTCCCGCACCGGGCCGAGCACCTTCGTCAGAGAAATGAACGACACGTCGATTGACACGAACGACGGCGGCTCCTGAATGTCGTCCGGCGTAACGTAGCGGATGTTCGTCTTCTCCATGCAGACGACACGCTCATCGTTCCGCAGTTTCCAGTCCAACTGACCGTGTCCGACGTCGACGGCATAGACCCTGGCTGCGCCGTTTTGCAGCATACAGTCGGTAAAGCCGCCGGTCGACGCGCCCACGTCCATGCAGACCCGCCCGTCCAGCGCGACGCCGAAGCTTTTCATCGCCTTCTCCAGCTTCAATCCGCCCCGGCTCACATAGGGAAGCTGATTTCCTTTTACCGTGATCTCCGCCTTCTCGTCGATCATCGTACCGGCTTTATCCTCGCGCTGCCCGTTCACCAGCACGCTGCCCGCCATGATGACCGCCTTCGCTTTCTCACGCGAAGCCGCGAGCCCCCGCTGCACGAGCAGCACGTCCAATCGCTCTTTCATAACCTGTTCACCTGCGGTACTGCGCGATGATCTGCTTGAAGACCGACTCCGCGTCAATGCAGGTCTCCCTGCGCAGCACCTCCACATTCCCATGCTCAATGTAATCGTCCGGGAGCGCCACCTGCATCACCTGCACGTCCGTCCCTGTCTCGTTATAATACTCCAGCACCTTCTCGCCAAAACCGCCGCTCTTTACATTCTCTTCCATTGTCACGATCAGGCAATGGTCGCCCGTCAGGTAGGAAAGCGTCTCCTCGTCCAACGGCTTCACGAAGCGCGCGTTCACGATCGTGCACTGATAACCGATCTCCTTGAGCATTTCGCGCACGGCGAGCGCCGTCTGCACCATGCTCCCGACCGCGACGAGCGCGATCCCATCCTCATCATACAAGATCTCGCTCTTCCCGAAAACGATCGGCGCGCGGTACTCCTTCAGTCCGTCGAACGCCTCCCCGCGCGGATAGCGCAGGGCGATCGGCCCGTCGTACCCGATCGCGTATTTCAGCATATCGGCGAGCTCCCACTTATTCTTGGGCGCCATCACGCACATATTCGGCATCATCGAGAGAAACGAAAGGTCGAAGATCCCCTGATGCGTCTCCCCGTCGCTCCCGACCAGCCCGGCGCGGTCGATCGCAAACACGACCGGAAGGTTCTGAATGCAGACGTCGTGGATGATCTGATCGAACGCCCTCTGCAGAAACGAGGAGTACACCGCGACCACCGGCTTCAGTCCGCCCGCCGCCAGTCCCGCCGCAAAGGTCACCGCGTGCGCCTCGGCAATGCCCACATCGAAAAACCGGTCGTGGTACATGTTGCGAAAGCGCTTGAGTCCCGTGCCGTCCGGCATCGCCGCCGTGACCGCCACGAGCTTCGGCTCCCGCGCGCCCATCTTGCACATGACCGTCGAAAAGACGTCCGTGTACGCCGCCTTTTTCTTGCGCACGCTCGGCAGCCCGGTCTCGATCTCAAAAGGCTCCGCCCCGTGGAACCTCGAAGGCATGCGCTCCGCCGGCCCGAAGCCCTTTCCCTTGCGCGTCAGCACATGCACAAGCACCGGGCCGTTTACTTTCTTCGCGTCGCGGAAGACGCGTGTCATCTTGGAAATGTTGTGCCCGTCGACCGGACCGAGATAGGTGATCCCCATCTCCTCGAAGAACATGCCCGGCACCAGGAATTGCTTGATGCCCTGCTTCGTGTTCCGGATGCCGCGGATCAGCTTGTCGCCGTAGACCGGAATCTTATTCAGCGTATTCTCAACGCCCATCTTCAGCCCGGTGTAGGACTCCGCCGTGCGGATGTTGCCCAGGTACGCGGAGATCCCGCCCACATTTTCAGAGATGGACATCTCGTTGTCGTTCAGCACGATGATAAAATTCGTCTTCAGCTCTGAAGCGTTGTTCAGCGCCTCATAGGCCATCCCGCCGGTCAGCGCGCCGTCCCCGATCACGGAGACCACATAGTAATCTTCGCCAAGCACGTCGCGGGAGCAGACATAGCCCAGCCCGGCCGAGATCGACGTCGAGCTGTGTCCCGTGTCGAACGCGTCGCAGTCGCTCTCCTTGCGCTTCGGGAAACCGCTCATCCCGCCGAATTTGCGCAGCTTGTCAAAGCCGTCCTTGCGCCCGGTCAGGATCTTGTGCGTGTAGGACTGATGCCCGACGTCCCAGATGATCTTATCCTGCGGGAGCGTGAACGACAGATGCAACGCCATCGTGAGCTCCACCACGCCGAGATTCGAGGCGAGATGTCCGCCGGTCTGACTGATCTTCTGGATCAGGAAATCCCGGATCTCCTGCGCCAGCTCCGGCAATTTATTCTTCTCTATCTTCTTGATATCGTTTACTTCATTGATCTTCTCTAACAAAATAAACGCCACCTTTCCTACGCTTTGCCAAATGCAAGCCTCGGCTTCCTCCTGATTCCTCTGTTCACAGCCGTACAGCCGCGAATGTCCTCTCCCTTTCCTCTGTCCCCAGCCATACAGCCGCGAATGCCCTCTCCCTTTCCTCTGTCCGCAGCCGTACAGCTGCGAATGTCCTCTCCCTTTCCTCTGTCCCCAGCCGTACAGCCGCGAATGTCCTCTTCCTTTCCGACGGCACGTCTGCGCTACGCGCTGCGATGGACCAGATTGAGGATCAGCTCTCTCAGGAATTCGTTCTCATAGGGCAGCTCGTCCAGCAGGCGGATCGCCTCCTTCGAGTATCGCGCCACATCCTCCTGCGCCTTTTCAAGGCCGTTTACCGTCACGTAAGTCGTCTTCTCGTTCTTTTCGTCGCTGTTTACCGGCTTGCCGAGCGTCTCCTGATCGCCGGTCACATCGAGGATATCGTCCTGGATCTGGAATGCGAACCCGACGTTTGCGGCAATCTGCTGCACCTTTTCGAGTTCCTCCTCCGAAGCTCCTGCCAGCACCGCGCCGATCATCATCGAGGCCTCGATCAGGGCTCCGGTCTTCAATCGGTAGATAAAATGCAGCTGTTCCCCGGTAAGCGGCTTGCCCGCATATTCCACGTCCACCGACTGCCCGCCGATCATCCCGTCCAGCCCGGTCTTGCCTGCGAGGATCTGAAACGCCCGTCCGATGCGCGGATTGTCCGGCTCCATGTCGAACGCCTTTGTGGCCGTCTCGTAGGCCAGGTTCAAAAGCGCGTCGCCGGCGAGGATCGCCATCGCCTCCCCGTACACGACATGCGTCGTCTTCTGTCCCCTGCGGTACTCGTCGTTGTCCACTGCCGGAAGGTCGTCGTGGATCAGCGAATGGGTGTGCACCATCTCCATCGCCGCCATGAACGGCTTGATGACTGGAGACTTCCCGCCGAACATCACATAGGTCTGCTGCATCAGCAGCGGACGCAGCTTCTTGCCTCCGACCAGCATGCTGTAATTGACCGCCTCAAGGAGCGTTCTCTGGAAGCCGTCCTCCTCCGGCAGATACCCGGCGATCACACTCTTGATCTCCGTCACGCGTTTCTTCATCTGCTCGTCAAAATTCACTCAGCTCACCTTCTTCATTCACTGTCAGGATCTGTTTTTCCACCAGATCGATCTTATCGTTACACTTTGCCAGAAGCTCCATCCCCTGCTGGTACAGCTTCAAGGCCTCCTCAAGCGGAAGGCCGCTGTCCTCCAGCTTCTCCAGCATCGCGTCAAGGCCGGCAAAGGATTCTTCCAGCGTCATGTCGGACTGCGCCGCCTCATACGCCGCGTGCAGGCGGTCATACTCCGCACAGAATTCCGGGGCAGCCCCCTGCTCCTCCAACCATTTTCTGAAACTGTCCATGGCAGTCGCTCCTCTCAACCCATCTTTTCTATCTGTAAAACCTCCGCAGTGATCCTTCCGTCTGCGACATAGGCCTGCAGCCTGTCGCCCGCCTGTACCTGCGCGACTGAGGAGATCCGCTTGCCGGCCCCGTCTGTCACGCAGGCGTAACCCTGCGCCAGCTTTTCAAGCGGCGAGAGCCCTCGCAGCCGTTCGATGTAGAGCGCCATTTCGCCCTGCCTGTCCCTCAGGCTGTCCCGGATGCTTCTGCGCAGCATCCCGTCGAGATCCGCGGCGCGCTGCCTCTGATCGCGGATACGCTGCTGCGGACTTGCGTAGCGCAGGCGCATCCGGCAGCGCTCAATCCGCTCCCTCTGTTCTCCGATCCTCTGGCGCAGGAGCCGGCCAAAGTCCGCCTGCGCATCCAGCAGCTGCTGACACATCAGCCCGGCGTCCGCGACCGCCAGCTCCGCCGCAGCCGAAGGAGTCGGGGCGCGCAGATCCGCCACGAAGTCCGCGATCGTCGTGTCCGTCTCATGACCGACCGCCGAGATCACCGGCGTCTCACAGGCAAAGATCGCCCGCGCGACAATCTCCTCATTGAACGCCCACAGATCTTCGATCGAGCCTCCGCCGCGGCCGACGATGATGACGTCCACATTCTGTGCATCCAGCACGCGAAGGCCCTCCGCCACGCTCTCAGCCGCGCCCTCTCCCTGCACCTGCGCCGGATAGAGGATGATCTGGATCCCGGGGCTTCTGCGCCTGGAGATTGTGATGATGTCGCGGACCGCAGCCCCTGTGGACGCGGTCACGACGCCAAGTCTGCGCACATACTTCGGGATCGGTTTTTTGTATTCCGGGGCAAACATCCCCATCTCCTCAAGCTCCTGCTTCAGCGCCAGAAAACGCTCATAGAGCACGCCGGCGCCATCCTGCCGGATGCGGTTCGCATAGAGCTGATATCTGCCGTCCCGTTCATAGACGCTCACGCTTCCGTCCACGACCACCTGCTGCCCGTCGGACAAGCGAAAAGCCAGTCCCTTTCTGGCACCGGCAAACATCACGCAGGCGATCGTCCCCGCCGCGTCCTTGAGCGAAAAGTAGATATGTCCCGAACTGTGATATTTGCAGTTCGACACCTCTCCCCGAACGCTCACCCGGCTCAGGAGGAAATCCTGTGTGAACATATTTTTGATGTATTGATTGATCTGACCGACCGAATATACTTTCTGCATAATCTTCCTGCCGCCCGCAGTCCCGGCATCGCGCTCCCAGCCCCAATGCCGCACGCCTTCGGCTTCCGGTTTGAAATCAGGCGAGCTTCGCCAGGATCCCGTTCACGAACGACGGCGAATCGTCCCCTCCGTACTTCTTGGCGAGCTCCACCGCCTCGTTGATCGCCACTTTCACGGGCACTTCCTCGTCGTACAGCATCTCATACACCGCCAGGCGAAGGATCGCCAGCTCGGCTTTTCCCATGCGCGGCGTCTTCCAGCCCTGCGCTACTTCATTGATCCTGCTGTCAATCTCAGGGACCTTCTCCTTGATCCGGTCTACCTTTTCCGCAATGTAGCTGTGCTCCTCCTCCGTCGCCTCTGTGAGATCCTCAAAGTAGATCTGCACCTGCTCCGGGATCTCCTCACTCGGGTGAAATTCCCCGCAGAACACAAGCTTGAATATATGTTCCCTGATCTCGCTTCTCTTCATAGTCCGCTTCTCCATCACAGATAAAATCAAATCGGGCTTTTACTGTAAAAACGGCTGTTGCAAAGTATCTCAGCTTTCACAACAGCCTGTCTTCTCATTTCTTCTCCATCGCGACATTCACGATCTTGATATTCACCTCAGAGACCTTAAGTCCTGTCATCGTCTCGATCGCAGTCTTGACCTTTTCCTGTATCTTGGAACACGTCGTCGGCACGTTGTAACCGTACTGGATGTTGATCGCCAGCGCGACATTGACCGTATTCTCATCCATCGTAATCTTCACGCCCTTCGACAGGCTCTTCATCCCGAGCTTCTCGATCAGATCCCTCGTGACATTGCCCGCCATCGAGGCGACGCCGTCGACCTCCGAAGCCGCAAGTCCCGCGATGATCGCAACCACTTCATCTGCGATACGGACCTCCCCGAACTTCTCCTCATTCTCCAGCTTGTGCGTGTGAACCTCTGTATGTTCCATAGCTGTATCCATAGCGATAGCCTCCTTACCAAAATGCGCATCCATACAATATATATTGTTTTATCAATATAATTATTGATTATACAAAATATGAGAAAGCTTTGCAAGACGTTTTCACAAATTCGCCTTGCCGGGTCACAGACGTACAGAGCAAAACTTTAGCGCCCGAATTCCGACAGTCTCAAGCCCTCGTTCCGCTCGAGCACCATGCCGACCGACCAGCTGTTGACAAAAAGAAGAAGCGGACGATCCTTGAGATCCTTGATCTTCTTCATATCCGAAGTGCCGACGATCCTGTTCAGGTCGATGTCCTCGTTCTCGATCCAGCGGATGTGCTCGTACGGGAGCGGTTCCAGAATGATGTCCACGTTGTACTCGTTCTCCAACCGGTATTTCAGAACGTCAAACTGCAGCACGCCGACCACGCCGACAATGATCTCCTCCATGCCGGTGTTAAATTCCTGGAAGATCTGGATCGCGCCCTCCTGCGCGATCTGGTTGATCCCCTTGACGAACTGCTTGCGCTTCATCGTGTCGATCTGCCGCACGCGTGCGAAATGCTCCGGCGCGAAGGTGGGGATGCCCTCGTAAGCAAACTTTTTGCCCGGCATGCAGATCGTGTCCCCGATGGAAAAAATACCCGGGTCAAAGACGCCGATGATGTCCCCCGCGTACGCCTCCTGCACGATGTGCCGCTCCTGCGCCATCATCTGCTGCGGCTGGGAGAGCCGCTGTATCCGGTCGCCCTGCACATGATAAACCTCCATGCCCGCGTCAAACTTACCCGAACAGATGCGCATGAACGCGACGCGGTCACGGTGCGCCTTATTCATGTTCGCCTGAATCTTGAACACAAAAGCCGAAAAATCCTCCTCCATCGGATCGATCACTCCGCAGTCCGCCGTCCTCGGCAGCGGCGACGTCGTCATCTGAAGAAAGTGTTTCAAAAAGATCTCCACACCGAAGTTCGTCAGCGCCGAGCCGAAAAACACCGGCGAGAGCTTTCCCTTGCTGACGAGCTCCTGGTCGAACTCCGCGGATGCCCCGTCGAGCAGCTCGATCTCCTCGAGCAGGGTCTCCTTGTTCTGCGTCCCGATGAACTCCTCCAGCTCCGGCGCGTCCACGTCGATCTCCGTCGCGACGCCCGCTTTCGTGCCCTTCTGCGTGTCGGTGAACGTCGTCACCTTGCGGGACGCGCGCTCGTACACACCCTTGAAATTCTTGCCGGAACCGATTGGCCAGTTGATCGGGCAGGTCGCGATCCCCAGCTCCTTCTCGATGTCGTCGAGCAGCTCAAAGGTATCGTTCGCGTCCCGGTCCAGCTTGTTGATGAACGTGAAGATCGGGATGTGCCGCATCACGCAGACCTTGAACAGCTTGCGCGTCTGCGCCTCGACGCCCTTCGACGCGTCGATCACCATGACCGCGGAATCCGCCGCCATCAGCGTGCGGTACGTATCCTCCGAGAAATCCTGGTGTCCCGGCGTGTCCAGAATGTTGATGCAGTACCCGCCGTAATTGAACTGCAGCACGGAGGATGTGACCGAGATACCTCTCTCCTTCTCGATCTCCATCCAGTCCGACACCGCATGCCGCGCCGTCGCCTTGCCCTTGACCGAACCCGCCAGATTGATCGCGCCTCCGTAGAGCAGAAACTTCTCTGTCAGCGTCGTCTTTCCGGCGTCCGGATGCGAAATGATCGCGAACGTCCGTCTCTTTCTGATCTCTTCCCTCAAATCACCCAAAATAATCTCCTCCACTGTCCCGTCTTCGTAACCTGTTCAGATTTTCACCTTGCCCAGACTTCCACGGTTCCTTCTCTGTTCAAACCCTCTGTTATTTAAAGTCCAAGGCATATTCTACCAAGACCGTGAAGCACTGTCAACGATTGCTTCCAGAATCACTTTCTTATTCTTACAGCCTTAGCAGCAAAGTGTTTCGGTCTGGTCTGAATAACCTAGATTCCCTCCAGAAAAGCCGACAACGCATATAAAGGCACATTTATCATCCATTCCTGTTCCCGGTAATCCGACATTGAGGTTCGGACTGCAATCTCCGGTTTGTGCTGCGCACAGTAAGCCTTGAGACTTTTTGCCTGCAGATTTTCTTCCGCTTTCACCTCAACCGGTATGATACGCGTACCCTTTTGAAGCACAAAATCCAACTCTCCGGATGAGTTTTCTTTCGCATAATAAAATAAATTCATTCCGGCCGCCGTTAATTCCTGCGCCACAAACTGTTCTGTCAACGCGCCCTTAAATTCCCCGAAAATCCGGTTCCTTTCCAGCAGAATTTTGGCGTCCAGGTCCCCTCTGGCCGACAGCAACCCGACATCCAACATATAAATTTTAAACGTGCTCATCTCCATATAAGCGATCAGCGGCATTCCCGGCTTTTTTATCCGGGTGCTTTTTAACACCAGACCGCAATCCTGCAGCCACTGTATGGCAAGTTCAAAATCCTTTGCCCTGGCTCCTTCGCGAACGACTCCGTAAATAAATTTTTTGTTCTCCTTAGCCAGCTGTGCCGGTATGGAGTTCCAGACCATTTGAATGCGCGGAACCGTCTCCATCGGGGCATGCTTCGAAAAATCATTTTCATAATAGACCAGCAGTTCTTTCTGGATCTTTCTCACCTGCTCCATATTATCCGTGTCCAGCAAAGTCTGTACTGCCTCCGGCATCCCTCCGACATAATAATAGCGTCTTAGAAGTTCCGCGTATTTATCTCTGAAAGCGTTCACTAACGCATAATCACCCGCTGCCAATACTTCCGCTAATCCGTTCTCTCCCAATGCCATCAGGAATTCCCGGTAGTTTAGCGGATACAGATTTAAAAAATCCACCTTCCCAACCGGAAATGAAGTTCCGGTATGCAGCGCCACCCCCAGCAGCGAGCCTGCTGCCACAATATAATATTCCGGCGCATTTTCACAGAAATATTTTAAGGCGGTAAGCGCCTTTGGCACCTCCTGTATCTCGTCAAAGATCAGCAGAGTATTTTCCGGGATAATGTCCCTCCCCGCTTCCAGCTTTAAGGATGAGATAATGCGTTTGATATCCATATCCATATTGAAAACATGTTTCATATGCTCATTATTATCAAAGCTGATATAAACGGTATTTTCAAAATATCTTCTCCCAAACTCTTTCATGATCCAGGTTTTTCCTACCTGCCTGGCGCCCCTGATGATCAAAGGCTTTCTCTTTTTGCTGTTCTTCCAGGCCAGAAGATCAGACATCAGTATTCGCTCCATCCCACATACCTCCTGTAAAGGTATTCCCATTATAACATTTTTCATGCGCACTTTCAATGCGATTCAACATTTTTCATGCGCACTTTTTGCTTAATCTAACATTTTTCATGCGCACTTTTCGTTTGATCTAACATTTTTCATGCGCACTTTTGATATGGTTCCATTCTTTCATGCACAGAAATGCCGCCCGGTGACGTTCTCACGCCAGGGGCGGCACATCAGAAACCTCTGGTTCCGAACCAGAGCCATCGTTCACATGCAGGATCTCCTCCACTGTCTCTTACAGATCGCAGCTGTCCACCTGCGCAATGTTCGGATTCCCGTCGAGGCTCTGCATGTTGAGTGTCTTCCTCTTGAGCCTCTCCTCCTCGGACTGCTTCAGGATATAGTTCTTGATCTCCTTCGCGTGCTTGATGTGCACCAGGCGCAGATCCGGGTTCGTCATATCGCCGCTGAAGCAGTGCACGGTCCCCAACCCGAAAATACGCTCGATCAGGCTCACTTCCAGCCGCACGTCGACCACCTTGTACATGTAGCAGTCGTTCTCGACGCGCTTCAGAAGACCGGAGTTGACCGTGATGATCTCATCCTCGACCGTGTAAGTGGTAAAGGTCAACGGCAGGCCGAAGAACGCCCACCTCTTCTTTTCTTTATATGCCATGTTTCTCTCCTCCTATCTCTGCCCCTTGTCGTACGGAATTCCCTCCGCTTTCGGCGCCCGCGACTTGCTCGATGTGAACGTGAGCACGATCAGCGAGATGATGTACGGCAGCATGTTGTAAACGCTTCCCGGGATCTTCAGCGATGCCAGGAAATCGAAACCGGAATAGACGTTCGACAATGCGCGGAACAATCCGAACAGCAACGCCGCCAGCGCGATGCGGGTCGGCTTCCACTGACCGAAGATCATGACGGCGAGCGCGAGGAAGCCGAAGCCTGCCACGCCGTTTTCAAACTTCCACTCACTGACGCCTGCCGTGATGTAGACGATACCGCCCAGGCCGCCGAGCACGCCTGAGATCAGCACGCCCGCGTAGCGCATCTTGTAGACGTTGATGCCTACGGAGTCCGCCGCCTGCGGATGTTCGCCGCACGCCTGCAGTCGAAGTCCGAAACGCGTTTTGTACAGAACGACATAGGACACCGCCAGCGCCACCGCCGCGACCAGCATGAACCAGTTGAACTCAAAGCCTCCGATGTTCACCAGAAACGCCTTCTTCTGCTCGATGTACTGAATTGACGAGGACACGTTGTCCGCGTTCTCCGCGGAATTGATCGCGCGCACCATGACCGTCGCAGCCGCCGTGCCGAGCAGGTTCATCGCCGTGCCTACCAGCGTCTGGTCCGCCTTGAAATTGATGGCCGCGACCGCCAGCAGCAGGGAGTAGACCAATCCTGCCAGCGCGCTCGCGAAGATCACCAAAAGGATGATGACGACCGCGGGAAGTCCCGCCGAAATGTATTTCATCATCAGCGCGCCGCCCAGGGCGCCCATCACCATGATACCCTCAAGTCCGATATTGATCACGCCGCTGTGTTCCGAAAAACAGCCGCCCAGAGCCACAAGCAGAAGCACCGAGGCAAAGATCAGCGTGTATTGGATCAGCAGTAACATTACGCCTCGCCTCCTTTCTGCCCGCTCTTACGCTCTTCGCGCTTATCCAGAAAACGGTTCATACAAAGCTTGAAGAAGAACACGAAACCGCACAGATAGATGATCATCGAGGAGATGAAATCTGAGATCTGCGCGCAATACAGGCTCTTGTCCACGTACGCGCCGCCGTTTGTGATGTGCTGGATAAAATATGAGGAAAAGATCGCGCCGATCGGATTCAGGCCGCCAAGGAACGCCGCCGCGATCCCGTTGAAGCCCATCGACGGAACGCTCGTCTGCGTACACATCCACTGCTCCAGACCGCTCAGGTAGAAGAATCCGGCGCCCAGCCCGGCAAGTCCTCCCGCGATCACCATTGTGAGGATAATGTTGCGTTTTTCCTTCATGCCGCAGTATTTCGCCGCGTGTTTGTTCATACCGGTCGCCTTCAATTCATAGCCCAGCTTCGTTTTTTCCAGAAGGATCCAGATAATGATCGCGGCGACGACCGCGAGCGGAATCGCGATCGTGACATAGCGGTTGTTCGAAAACAGCTTGTCCAGACCGAGCGTCGGCATGATCGCTCCCTCGTTCGCGCTGCCGATCGTCACCGTGTACGGACTGGTCGGCTCCTTCACGTTGGTCAGCAGCATGTTCACCGTGTACAGCCCGATCCAGTTGAGCATGATGCAGGAGATGACCTCATTCACATTGCAGTACGCCTTCAGGACGCCGGAAATACCGCCGACGATCGCCGCGGCCGCCACCGCGCCGAGCAGACAGACATACCAAGGCAGCTTCGGGCCGAGCGCCAGATACAGGCACGCGCCCGCTCCGGCTACATACTGTCCCGCCGCGCCGATATTGAACAGCCCGACCTTATAGGCGAACAGCACCGACAGCGAACACATCAGAAGCGGCGCCGCCTTCACCAGCGTACTGCCCAGATATTTCAGCTGCGCCGGCACGCTCGGATAGTACAGGAAATTCTTCGTCACCGCGACGATCGCGCCCCACGCGCCTCCCGCGTTGATGATGAGCAGCGCCAGGAATCCGACAAAGAGTCCGAGCAGAATGCACACCAGCGAGGCGACCAGCGACTGGAGTCCGTTGTTTCGCAAAATACTCTTCTTTTTCTTATCCATTCGGCTGCGCCTCCTTTCTCTTCGCACCGGCCATGTACAGGCCAAGCTCCTCCACCGTCACCGTCTTCGGATTGAACTCGCCTACGATCTCGCCCTCGTACATCACGAGGATGCGGTCGGAGACGTTCATCACCTCGTCCAGTTCCAGACTCACGAGCAGCACGCCCTTGCCCGCGTCCCTCTGCGCGACAAGCTGCTTGTGAATATATTCGATCGCTCCCACATCCAGGCCGCGCGTCGGCTGCACCGCGATCAGAAGCTCCGGATTGCGGTCGATCTCCCGCGCCACGATCGCCTTCTGCTGGTTGCCGCCTGACATCGCGCGCGCGACCGTCACCGGCCCCTGTCCGGAGCGCACGTCATACTGATCGATCAGCCGCTCCGCGTAAGAGCGGATCTCCTTTCTCTTCAAGAACCCCGCGCCGTTTGTAAACTCCGGCTCGAAATAGCGCTGAAGCACCAGATTGTCCTCCAGAGTGTAGTCCAACACCAGGCCATGCTTGTGGCGGTCCTCCGGAATATGGCTCATCCCGAGCACCGTGCGCTTCCGTATGCTTTCGTGCGTGATGTCCTTGCCGTCCAGCACGATCTTGCCTTCCTTCAGCGGCTCAAGACCGGACAGTCCGTAGACGAATTCCGTCTGTCCGTTGCCGTCGATCCCTGCGATGCAGACGATCTCGCCGCGCCGCACCTGAAGGGAGACATGGTTCACCGCATTGTTCTTGTGGCGTTTGGACGCCACCGTCATATTCTGGATGTCCAGGACGACCTCCCCCGGCTTCGCCTCCTCCTTCTCCACGGCAAAGTTCACGTCCCGTCCGACCATCATCGCCGAAAGCTTCTCCGGCGTCGTGTCCTTCGTCTCCACCGTGCCCACATATTTCCCCTTGCGCAGCACCGTACAGCGGTCGGACACCTGCATGATCTCCGCCAGCTTGTGCGAGATGAACAGAATGCTCTTTCCCTCCGCCGCCAGATTCTTCATGATCTGCATGAGCTCCTGGATCTCCTGCGGCGTCAGCACAGCCGTCGGCTCGTCGAAGATCAATATCTCGTTGTCGCGGTACAGCATCTTGAGGATCTCCGTCCTCTGCTGCATACCGACCGTGATGTCCTCGATCAGCGCGTCCGGCTCCACCGCGAGCCCGTACTTTTCAGACAGTTCAAGCACTTTTTTACGTGCCTCGCCCTTCTGCAGAAAACCGCCCTTCGTCGGTTCCACGCCGAGAATAATGTTGTCCAGTACCGAAAAACATTCCACCAGCTTAAAATGCTGGTGCACCATGCCAATCCCCAGCGCATTGGCATCGTTCGGATCTTTGATCTCCACCTTTTGCCCGTCCTTGCGGATCTCGCCCTCCTCCGGCTGATACAGGCCGAACAGCACGCTCATCAGCGTGGATTTCCCGGCTCCGTTCTCGCCGAGCAGCGCGTGGATCTCACCCTTTTTCAGCTGCAGGGTGATATCGTCGTTCGCGATGATCCCGGGAAAGCGTTTCGTGATGTGGAGCATCTCAATGGCATAATTCTCCAATTGCTGCCTCCTCCTTCTCCTTCCAAAAAGAGCGGGCACAAAGACCCGCTCTTTTGCTGAACCTACGCTCTTTTGGTATTATTTGATGTTGCCCTGATCGTTCACCGTGATCTCGACTTCCGGCATAGCCTCTGTGTCAGCGGAAACCGTGATATCGCCGTTGAACATCGCAGCTACAAGAGCCTTGTAGTCGTCCTCGGTGAAACCGTCGTTCCACTGCGTGCTCTCGAGCGGAAGCTGTACGTAGTTCTCCTCCGGATTCTCGGAAACCATGCCAAGATTCTGAACCTGTCCCGCATACGCATCGAAACCATCGTTGAGCACCGTATCGGTGAGCAGTGTATTGACCGTAGCGGCAAGACCCTTCATCGCGGAAGTGACCGTCATGCCCTCACCGTAAGCGTCAATGATCGGAGCCTGATCGGTATCCACACCGATCACCTTGCCGCCGTCGACCTTCGCAGCCGCCTCAGCTGCTGAGGTGTAGATGCCGCCGCCGCAGGCGAAGACGATCTCCACGCCCGTGGTCTGATACCAGGTATCCATCGCAGCCGTGATGTCCGCGTCGCCGTAGAACTGATTGCCGTACGCATACTCGATCGTCACGGCATCCGCGTTGCCCAGCTCAGCCGCAGCAGCGTTCGCGCCCTGCACGAAACCGTAGCCGTAACGGATAACCGCCGGAACAGCCATGCCGCCGAGGAAACCGAGATGCTCATAACCCATCTTCACTGCCGCGTAGCCTGCCATATAACCGGAAAGCTCTTCCTGATATACCGCGCAGAAGACATTGTCGTAGGTGTTGCCCTGGATGTCGTCCGAAGAGACGTCAAGCGCGATAAACTTCACATCCGGGTACATATCCGCCACTTCGACCACCGTCTCGCCGAACGCGTAGCCCGGCATAACCACTACATTATATCCTTCTGCGATCGCCTGCTCCACGCTGGCCACACGCTCTGCCGTAGAGTCGCCGGTCGGCTTGTAGTACTGGAAATCTACGCTGTTCTCATCACAGAATGCCTTGCAGGCCTCGTAGGTCGTCTGATTGAACGACTGATCCGTGATGTCGCCGTAGTCCGTGATCATCGCGACCTTGTAATCGCCCGCATCCGCAGATACGTTGACGACACAGAGCGACAGCGCCATAGCGCATGCCAGAATTACTGAAAGAAACTTGCTCACCTTTTTCATAGTATCATCCTCCGTTATTATTTTTTTACAACCAGCGGGGAGCTAATTGTTTTGTCTGAAAAATTATATCTTATTTTCCCGGCAAACGCAAGGAAAATTTCTCTTTTCTATTGAATTTCTACAACGGATGCTGTATCATATCGGAAGAAAAGGAAGCGCTGTCCGGCCACAGAGCAGGCAACGGCAGGGCACGCACAGTGAGGAGGAACCCATGAGACATTTGATGAATCCTTTGGATCTCTCGGTCGAGGAGCTGGACCGGCTGCTTGATCTGGCGAACGACATCGAGAAGGATCCCGAAAAATACGCACACAGCTGCGCCGGAAAAAAATTAGCTACTTTATTTTACGAACCAAGTACTCGCACCCGTCTCAGTTTTGAGGCCGCAATGTTGAATTTAGGGGGCAGCGTACTTGGTTTTTCTTCGGCCGATTCCAGCTCCGCGGCCAAGGGCGAGAGCGTCGCGGACACGATCCGGGTCATCTCCTGCTACGCGGACATCTGCGCGATGCGGCACCCCAAGGAGGGCGCGCCCCTCATCGCATCCATGAAGTCCCGCATCCCGGTCATCAACGCCGGCGACGGCGGCCACCAGCACCCGACGCAGACGCTGACCGACCTGCTCACGATCCGTTCCCTGAAAGGCCGGCTCGGCAACTTCACGATCGGCCTGTGCGGCGACCTGAAGTTCGGGCGCACGGTCCACTCGCTGATCCAGGCGCTGATCCGCTACCCGGGCGTCCACTTCGTGCTGATCTCCCCGGAGGAGCTGCGCCTCCCGGACAACATCCGAGACGACGTGCTGCGGCGCAACAAGCAGGAATTCAAGGAAGTCGTCCGTCTCGAGGACGCGCTGCCGGAGCTCGACCTGCTGTACATGACGCGCGTGCAGCGGGAACGCTTCTTCAACGAAGAGGACTATGTCCGCATGAAAGACTTCTATATTTTAGATAAGGAAAAGCTGAAGCTTGCCGGCCCCGACATGATGATCCTGCATCCGCTGCCGCGCGTGAACGAGATCTCGGTCGAGGTGGACGAAGACCCGCGCGCCGCCTATTTCAAGCAGGCGCAGTACGGCGTGTATGTCCGCATGGCATTGATCCTCACACTGCTCGGATTGGAGGGAAGCGTATGTTAAACGTAGGAAAGCTGAATGAGGGCGTCGTGCTCGACCACATCGTGGCCGGAAAGAGCATGGACCTCTATCATTATCTGAAACTGGACAAGATGGACTGCTGCGTGGCGATCATCAAAAACGCGCACAGCAACAAGATGGGAAAAAAGGATATCATCAAGGTGGAGTGCCCGATCGACCAGCTCGACCTCAACGTGCTGGGCTACATTGACCACAACATCACGGTCAACATCATCCAGGACGGCGAGATCGTCTCCAAGAAAGTGCTCTCGCTCCCGAAAAAGCTCATCAACATCATCCACTGCAAGAATCCGCGCTGCATCACTTCGATCGAACAGGGGATCGACCACATCTTCTTCCTCGCCGATGAAGAGAAGGAGATCTACCGCTGTCAATACTGTGAGGAGAAGTACGGCAAGGCAAAGAAATGATTTACAAACGGATATCGGTGATGATATAATGGTTGACACTTGCACTACATGATATGCCCCTTCGCGGGCCGCCATACTGCAAGCGTCTGCGAATGCCGGCGTTGTCAGACGATCTTTATATTCATCCCTATGCTTTGATAAAACAATTAGACGGAGAGATTCTTATGCGCAAACGCATTTCTACTTTTATAGCCCTCGCTTGCCTTGGTCTCGGCCTGTGCGCTTCCGCTTACACGGCAAACGCCCAGGAAGCCGCGCGGGAAGCCATAGAGGAGGCGACCAATGAAGTCCGCCAGATCGGGCTCATGGAGTACGTCGAGACGACCTACGACGAGAGCAGCGGCATGATCACGAGCGAGGCCAACACCATCATGCAGGACGACATCGGCTATATCTGGGTCGGAAGCTACGGGGGCTTAAGCCGCTACAACGGCCGCGAGTTCGAGAACATGAGCAGCCTGCGCGAGAATGCGCCGCGCACCGGCATCCGCGTGCTCTTCCAGGATTCAAAAAAGCGCATCTGGATCGGGACGAACGACGCCGGTATCTATCTGTTTGAGAACGAAGCGTTCTCCGCGATCACTGAAAGCGCGGACGAACTCCCGGTCGACGCGGGCGCCCTGTCCGTGCGCAGCATCACGGAGGGCTCAGACGGCACGATCTACATCGGCACCACGAACGGCCTGCTCTTCGTCGACGACGAGATGCTGCTCGAACCGGTCGACGACGAGGCGATCGACGGCGAGACGATCGAGAACCTGATCTGCGACGACAACGGCGTGATCTGGGGAAGCACCGGCGCCGGGAGCATGTTCGTCGTCATCGACGGCGAGGTGCGCGTGCTCTTCGACCGCGATCTCTCAGGGATCAACCTCGCCTACGGGCTCTACCAGGCGCAGGACGGCTCCATCTACATCGGGACGGACAGCAACTACCTGATGCGCCTGCGCCTTAAGCAGCGCACGGGCGGCGACGATTACACGCCGGAGAACACGACGGTCGAATTCCTCACGATGGACAACCGCGAGACCGTGAACGACGTCTGCCAGAACAGCGACGGCAAGCTCTGGATCTGCACGGACAACGGCATCGGCTACCTGGACGAGGACGACGTCTTTTACAAGATCAACGGAATGTCGAGCAATACGATCATGAGTCAGATGTGTGAGGATACGGAAGGGAACCTCTGGTTCGCCTCCTCGCGCAAGGGCGTGATCAAGCTCACCAAGAATAAATTCTTACATATCGCCTACGAGGCGGACCTGATCGACCAGACGGTGAACGCCACCGCGGTCTACGACGGCTGTCTCTACATCGCGACGGACAACGGCCTGACGATCATGGACCGCGACGGAGTCCGCGTGGACAACGACCTGACCGAGATGATGAAAGGCATCCGCATCCGCAGTCTGATGCGCGACTCCACCGGGCACCTCTGGATCTCCACCTACAAGGAGTACGGGCTGGTCTGCTACGACGCGGAGACGGAGGACTATGTCTCCTACACCTCGGCCGACGGGCTGGCGCACGACCAGGTCCGCATGGCGTTTGAGCTGTCAAACGGCGACATCGCCGCAGCGACAAACGGCGGAGTCTCCGTCATCCGCGACGGCAAGGTGCTGCGCTCCTACACGGACGCGGACGGCGTCCAGAACAAGGTGATCCTCTGCATCTCGGAGGGCAAAGACCATCACATTTACGCCGGCAGCGACGGCAACGGCATCTACGAGATCGATCCGGAGACCGACGAGGTGACGAACATCTCTGTGAGCGACGGGCTCCAGTCCGGCGTCATCCTGCGCATCGTATGGGACGACAAGGTCGGCGGGTTCTGGGTCAGCAACGGTTCCGAGGTCGCGCTGATGACGGACGACGGCATCCAGCAGATCAAAAACATCGACGCGGGCGTCGGCAGCGTCTTTGATATCAAGCTCACCGAGGACAGCGTCTGGCTCATGAAGTCGTTCGGGCTGATCCGAATCTCACGCGAGGACTACATCGCAGGTAACCCGAACTACAGTATCCTGACGCGCAGGGACGGCCTGACCAGCAGCATCACGGCAAACTCCTGGAACCATTTCGAGGACGGCATGCTCCTGATCTGCACCGGCAACGGCGTCTACTACATTGACATCAATCACATTCAGTATAACACGGTCCCGCCGAAAGTGGCGGTCGGAAGCGTCGAGGCGGCCGACAAGATCTTCTACGGGAGCAAGCGCATCGACCTGCCCGCCGACACGCCGAGGATTACGCTTGCCCTGGATCTTTTGAGCTACGGGATCGAGGGCGGCACGCTGGAGTACTATCTGGAAGGTTTTGACGAGGAGCCGATCGAGGTGAAGAACCTCTCCGCCAACCATGTGAACTACACGAACCTGCCCGGCGGAGACTACGTGTTCCACCTGAAGGGTTACAATGCGGACGGCACGCCGAGCGAGGAAGTCACGCTGCCCATCCACAAGGAGGCGCAGTTCTTCGAGCACATCTCCCCGTATCTCTGGGCTCTGCTCGGGCTGCTGATCCTCGCACTGCTGGTCCTGCTCATCGTCCTGATCCGGCAGGTAGTCATCCGCAAGCGCATAGCCGAACAGCAGGAAGCCTACCGGAAGATGACGGACCTGACGGTCGAGATCGTGGCGCAGACCATCGACGCGAAGGACAAATACACGGTCGGACATTCGCACCGCGTCGCCGCCTACGCGACGGAGATCGGGCGGCGCTACGGCCTGTCAAAGGAAGACCTGGATAAGCTCTCCTACGGCGCGCTCCTGCACGACATCGGGAAGATCGGCATTCCGGACCAGATCCTCACGAAGGACGGCAAGCTGACCGACGAAGAGTACGCCTACATCAAGCGGCACCCGATGATCGGCGGCAACATCCTGAAAGGATTTGAGGAGCAGTCGCCGTGGATCCCGCAGGTGGCGCGCTATCATCACGAGCGCTATGACGGAAAAGGTTACTGTGAAGGACTCGCCGGAGAGAACATTCCGCTCTTCGCGCGCATTGTCGCGGTCGCGGACTCCTACGACGCGATGCACTCCACGCGCACCTACCGCAAACCGCTGTCGACCGAAAAAATCTGCAGCGAGCTGGAACACGGCAAGGGACTGCAGTTTGACGCGCGCTTTGCGCAGATCATGATCGAGATGATCAACGAAGGTTTTGAGGCCGACGAGGAGCTTGAGGCGGCCGCGGCTGCCGAGCAGGAGACCTACGCGTCGTACCTGGCAAAGAATGCGGTGACGCGCAGCGTCGCGGAATCGAAAGAAGCCGTGGCGGCGGAAATCCAAAAATAGACAATGAGGCGTGGCTCAGCCGCGTCTTTCGTATTTGACAAAAGTGTATTCGAGGTCGAAGTAGGTCTGCTCGTCGCTGTCGGCGGTGACGACCCAGTCTTCCATCTCGTCGAGATTCGGGAAGTAGGCGTCCGCCTGATAGACGTGATCAATCTTCGTTATGTGCGCCACATCGCAGTATGGCAGAAACTGACGGTAGACGCTGGCGCCGCCGATCACGTAGACGTCCTCTGAATCATATTTCTTCAACTCTTCGAGCACCTCTTCCACCGTGTGAAGGACGATCGCGTCCTTTACATGATAATCTTTGTTTTTCGTGAGCACAATGTTCGTGCGGTTCTTGAGCGGCAGACCGTTTGGGAAGCTCTCGAGCGTTCTGCGCCCCATCACCACGACCTTGCCGGTCGTCGTTTCCCGGAAAAATTTCATGTCCGCCGGAATGCTGACCAGAAGCTTATTGTTGCAGCCGATGCCCCAGTTCTTATCTACTGCTACGATGATATTCATGACAGCTTGCTCCTTTCGTACTTGTTCCGTCATGCTTCTATATCCTACGTTTCTATATTCCATGGTTTTCTGTCATTAGAATCCTACTCATGACAATTTACCAGTGCTCATACAAACGTCTGCTACACCGCCACCGGTATATTCTTGATCTGCGGACCGGTCACGTAGTTCTCGACGTGCAGGTCGTCCACGGTGAACGCGTAAAAATCCGTCACATCCGGGCTGAGCCACACCTGCGGCGCCGGATACGTCTCGTGCGTGATCAATTCCTGCACGAGCGGCACATGGCGATCGTAGATGTGCGCGTCTGCAATAACGTGTACGAGCTCACCGACCTGCATCCCGCAGGACTGCGCCATCATGTGTACGAGCAGCGCATACTGCGCCACGTTCCAGTTGTTCGCGGTCAGAACGTCCTGCGAGCGCTGGTTGAGGATCGCGTTCAGCGTCAGTTTCTCACTGTCCTTCTCCTTCGTCACGTTGAACGTCATGCTGTAGGCGCAGGGATAAAGGTGCATCTCGTGCAAGTCCGCATGGACGTAGATGTTCGTCATGATGCGGCGGCTGTAGGGATTGTTCTTCAGATCGTAGAGCACGCGGTCCACCTGGTCCATCATGCCCTCGCGGTACTGGTGCTTCACCCCGAGCTGGTAGCCGTAGGCCTTGCCGATGCTGCCGCTCTCATCCGCCCAACTGTCCCAGATGTGGCTGCCAAGCTCATGTACGTTGTTCGACTTGCGCTGCCAGATCCAAAGCAGCTCGTCAAACGCGTTCTTCAGTCCCGTCCTGCGAAGGGTCAGCGCCGGAAATTCCTTCTGAAGATCGTAGCGGTTCACGACGCCGAAGCGCTTGATCGTATAGGCGTACGAGCCATCCTCCCACTTCGGGCGCACTTTCTCACCCTCCGTGCTCACGCCGTTCTCCAAGATATCCTTACACATGTCGATGAAAATATGGTCTGCGTAGCTCATATTCCTCCTCCTTGTATTCTTAATCTGCGGTTGGAAGATTTGATTTCTCTTCTCTATTCGATGAAAATTTTTCTGTATTCCGAACAGCACTCAGTACGTCAGCCGGCTGATCGCTGTGTCCTCCGCGAAGCCCGCCGCGTTGTACAGGAACAGCAGATCCGTGTATCCTCCCTCCGCGATCAGGTCGCTGAGCTTCTGGTTATAATAGCGGATGTCCAGCATGTCGATCTCGTCAAACTCCGGGATCAGAAACGGCACGAAGCAGTGCGCATAAGAGTCCTTGACGACGAGGATCCGCCGTCCGGTGCCGGCCCGCGTACGGATCTTCGCCAGCGCGTAATTCCCGCCGAAGAAGACATTGTACTTACTCTTCGTGTCCAGCGCAGTGTAATCGTAAACGCGGTACGAGAGCTCTGATCCGTCCTTCTCCACTGTGTAAAACGGATCGTCCTTCGGAAGGTACAGCTCGATGGAATCCGCTCTTGCTTTAATGCCAAGCTTCGACTGCACCGTCCCCTCGAACTCCTCCGTCACGGTGTCGATCTGGAAGTCATCCTCCGACGGCACCGCATACCCCTGACGTTTCGCCCACGCCTGATACACATAGAACGCCGCCAGCGTCTTCCAGTGATGATCGGTGCGGTAATAGAGTTCCTCGTCCGCGTGTTCCCGCAGAATGGCTCCAGCGTCAAACCAGATCCCTTCCGGAAGCTCCGCCGCGATCTGATCCAGATAATCCTCCTCATCGTAAGGCGCGGCATACGGCGGAAGTTTGTCCCGCAGGATATCCACCGCGTTCGGCACGACCATGAAAGTCACACGCCCTTGTCCGAACTGCCCCACATACTCCTGCGCGAACTGCTGCAGCACACGGATGTTCAACGCAGCCGTGTCTGATGTGAACGTGCCGCTGTGCTTCTCAATCAGATAGTCGTCATCCGCGAAATAGATGTCCTTACTCTCCCTCTTCTGCAACAGCCGCTCCACCGCCGTCTTCAGCCCGATCCAGCCGTCCCGAAGGATAAACTGATCCGTCAGATAGGTCTCGTAATCCGCTTCAAACTTTCCGCTCAGCAGCGTATCCGCGCTGAACTTCGGCATCGTCGCGAGATCCCGGTTCTCCGACTCAGAGTGTTTCGTCTCCGGCTTTATGAGCGTTGCAACCGTAAAGCCGAAGATCAGGATACAGAATAAAATGATCGTGTTGATGGATTGCCGTCTGGTCATAATGCTCCTCTATTCATTTGCCGTGCCCCGCACTCGAGAAACCTTCGGTTTCTCTCGTTCGACGGGCATTCGCCCTATAAAGTCGGCATCCCGTGAAACTGTCTGCAAGCAGACATTTCCCGCTCTGCCAACTTTGCACGGCTCATTTAAAAGCGAAAGTATAAAAAGGGATTAAACGTCGCGTCCACGAGCCACGCCACGGACAGTACAAAAATTCCCACATAAAACGCCAGCCTCAGGATCATCCCCAGGTCCTCGTGATCCCGGAACGCCGTGCAGATCTTCTCTCCCGCCCGCTTCGGGAGCTGTGTGCTGCCCAGCACAAGCAAAACCAGCAGGATCGCGTTATTATACAGCAGATAAATGGTCTCACGATTCAAAAATCCCTGCCCGTACCCGCCGAACAGCGCGCGCAGGAACGCAAGCCCCTGTCCGATGTCGTCATGTACGAAGAGGCTCCAGCCCAGCATCACAAAGAAGATACAGTAAATGTGCCGGAACACGCCGGGCAGCTTCTCCAGGTGCTTCCCGATGAAATACTTCTCGATCAGAAGCAGAACGCCGTAGTAGGCTCCCCAGATCACAAAATTCCAGTTCGCCCCGTGCCAGATGCCGGTCAGCAGCCAGACCACCAGAATGTTGCGGACGTGCCGCCAGACATTCACGCGATTGCCGCCGAGCGGAATGTAGACGTACTCCCGAAACCAGGTGCCAAGCGAGATGTGCCACCTGCGCCAGAATTCCGTGATACTCTTCGATATGTACGGATAGTTAAAGTTCTCCAGAAATCGGAATCCGAACATGTGTCCGAGGCCGATCGCCATGTCCGAATAAGCCGAAAAGTCAAAGTAGATCTGAAACGTGTACGCCGCCAGTCCCAGCCACGCGGTCAGCACCGGCACCCCGTCGCAGTTCATCGCCTGGACCGTCTCCCAGAGCGCGCCCGCGTTGTTCGCAAGCAGCACCTTTTTACCAAGCCCCAGCAGGAATCGGTGCACCCCCTGCGCAAATTCTTCCACGCTCTCCCGCCTGCCGCGAAGTTGCGCGTCGATCGTTTTATACTGGACGATCGGCCCCGCGATCAGCTGCGGAAACATCGTTACGTACGCGCCGAACGAGATCAGGTTCCGCTGCACCTGTGCCTCACCGCGGTACACATCGATCGTGTATGACATCGTCTGGAAGGTATAAAAGGAGATACCGATCGGCAGCGCGATCTTCAGCAGATCAAAGCTCGTCCCCAGAAGACTGTTTAGCGTGCCAAGCGCAAAGTCCGCGTACTTGAAGAAACCGAGCAGTGACAGGCTGACCGCAGACGACACGACAAGCGCAGCCTTCGCCCCTTTCGGCTTTGCTCTTCGCTTCATGGCGTCCACGGCGATCCCGCCCGCATAGGACACCAGGATCGTACACAGCATCAGCACGATGTAGACCGGCTCGCCCCACGCATAAAAGACGAGACTGAACAGCAGGAGCACCAGATTACGCGCCCTGCGCGGAACGATGTAATAAAGCGCCAGCACCGCCGGCAAAAAACGAAACAGAAACAACAGACTGCTGAAAACCATGCGCCCTATCTCCCGAGTCACATTTGTAAAGTTCAAATGCATTCATTCTTACATTTGTAAGTTTCAAACGAATTCATTATATAATAGGAAGCTCGGATAAGCAAATACATTTTTGCTCTTCGCTTTCCTTGACAAACCATGTAAAAAAATGTATTGTTCTATTGAATCATCGAGGGGGAAGGATTTCTGATATGGATGAGCGGACAGTCTCTTTTCGCGGTATCTCCGGAAGCACGCTGAAGCTTATCGCGATCATTACCATGTTCATCGACCACAGCGGGGCGACCGTGATCCGCGCCGTTTTGAGGCATCCTGCCGTCACGTCCGACCCCGGACTGCAGGCGTTCTGGCAGCAGATCTATAATGTTTCCCGTGATATCGGACGCATCGCCTTCCCGATCTTCTGCTTCCTGCTGGTCGAGGGGTTCCTGCATACGAAAAACGTCCGGAAATACGCCTGCAGGCTCTTCCTGTTCGCGCTGATCTCCGAGATCCCGTTTGACATCGCGCTGAAGACCGGCTGGTATGATCCGGGCAAGCAGAACGTCTATTTCACGCTGCTCATCGGCCTGCTCGTGCTGATCGGCATCCGCTGGATCACCGCGAACGATTCGCGCAACCTGTTTCTCGCCGTGATCCCGATCGCGATCGGCATGTATGTGGCGTTGAAGATCGACACGGATTACAACTACAAGGGCGTCTTTCTGATCTCGATTCTGTATCTGATGCGTTACAGCCGCCTCTACCAGTGCATCGGCGGAGCCGCGGCCATCTCCTGGGAGCTGCCCGCCCCGCTTGGCTTTATTCCGGTCTATCTGTACAACGGCAAACGCGGTCTGCGACTGAAATACGTCTTCTACTGGTTCTACCCTGCGCACCTGATGCTGCTCTATCTGCTCAAGACGTACGTGATCCCGGCGCTGCCACTGCGCTAATTAAATGCATTATCCGAAAAAAGTTTATAAACGATATTGGACGGTTCCCTGCTCACATTGCGCCGCACAGTTTCAGGATCCAGTAGCCGAGTCCAAGCACCCAGCTTGTGAATACACCGTAGAGGATGACCGGTCCGGCGATCGTGAAGATCTTGCATCCGATACCGAAGACCTGTCCCTCTTTCTTGAATTCGATCGCGGGCGCCGCCACAGAATTCGCGAATCCCGTGATCGGCACGAGCGTACCCGCCCCGCCGAACTTCGCAAGCTTCTGATACAGGTTGAATCCGGTCAGCAAAACGCTGAGCAGAACGAGAAGCAATGAACACCAGCTCCCCGATGTCTCCTTGTCAAACCCCGTCCGTTCGCCCCAGTTCAGAATGAACTGACCAATCACACAGAACATCCCGCCTGTCAAAAAAGCCCTGCACATATTCACAAACAGATTGTGCGTCGGCGTCACATGTTTCACATAATCCTGATACTCCTGCTGCTTTTCCTGTTTTGCCGCATCTTCCATGAGCGCATCTTCCTTTTCGATCAAGTCGGACCGGGCAAGAATCCCGCTATATATTTTGTCCGCTGTCCTCTAGTATGCTCTGTTGTATAAAAAAAATACGCACAAGACCTCACATGGTCCCGTGCGCTTTGAACTTTGAAAAAGCTTCACGCTTTTCTTCAAAGCAGCTGCTCGCGAATCACCTGTAGAACGCCGTCCTCCTTGTAAGACGGCGCCACATGCTTCGCGGCTTCCTTCAGCTGCGGATGCGCGTTCTCCACGGCGTAGCCTTCTCCGGCGCGCACGATCATCCCGATGTCGTTGCAGTTGTCCCCAAATGCCATTGTCTCCTCCGCTCTGATCCGCATGAGCTCCTGGATCTTCGCAAGCGCGCTTCCCTTGTCCACGGAGCGGTTCATACAATCAACCCAGATATCCCCCGCCACTGCAATATTCAATCGGTCCCCGAACTTCTCCCTGATCTGCGCGGCCGCCACGTCGATTCCGCCGCCGGTGTAATATAGGGAGATCTTGTTCGTCCTGCTGCAAAACGGCATCAGATCATCCACGACGCGGATGTCGTTGTGATAGCTGTCGCGCAGCAGGGACAGATAATCCGGATCCTCCGTCTCCACCCAAATTGCCTCCGGCGTAGAGAGCATGACATGCCCGCCCTCCCAGCCGCGAAGATACTCCACCAGCTCCCGCGCAAGCGTCTCGTCCATCAGACTGCTGAACATCGTCCGCTCGCGGCACATCACGATCGAACCGTTCTCCGCAATAAAAATGATATCATCCGCGACCGGGGCAAACACATAGCGCATGCTTGCATACTGGCGCCCGCTTGCCGCCGCGAAGATGATATCCTTTTTCTTCAGCTCCCGTATGATCTCATAGATCTCCGGGTTGATCCGATCCGTCCCGTCCGGGAGCAGCGTCCCGTCGATGTCTGACACCACCATCTTAATCATGCTCTGTCCCACACTCCTGTTTTTCCCACTTGATCCATCCAGCCCTCAGCCTTGCCCTATCTCAAAAGCTTTTCATACATGATCTCATGAAACTGCCCACCGCAGCGCTCCAGCTCTCCGAGCACCGTGTCGATCCCCTCTCTGCTGCGATGCCAGCTCTCCCTGCTGATGTCCTTCGTGACGACCGGGCAGACCAGGAATTCCGTGTCCGGAAACTGCTCCTGATAGTACATCAGGCAGCGCCGCGCGTGAAACGCCTGACAGCACAGGATCGCCCGGTCGATCCGCAGCCCCAGCTCCTGTATCCTCCTCCGGGAGAAAATCGCGTTCTCGTAGGTGTAAGTCGCCCGCTCCTCCCGCAGAATCACCTGATCCGGGATGCCGCAGCGCCGCAGGATATCGCAGAGATAATCGCACTCGGTCGCGTAGGTTCCGTCTCGCACGTCCGAATCGGAAATTTCCCCATCCATGCGCGCTTCTTCTCTTAGCTCTTTCTCCGCCCGCCGCCGACTCTCTGTTTTCTCAAGCTTCTCTGCCTTCCCGGTTTCCTCTGTCTTTCTGGACTCCTCCACCGTCCCCGACACAAGAAATCTCCCGTTCAGAATACTATATTTCCCCGAAGGCATGATGTACGGCGCATATCCCGCATGATACAGCTTCGCGGCATGCTCCGCCGTGTCCGGATAATTGCCGCCCGGCACGAAGATGATATCGGAGCGCCGCGGCTCATCCTCCACAAATATGAAATCGGTGATACACTGATAGAACTGCAAGCGCCCACCTCTTCTCTCTTTATAAACCCGTCTGCAACACAGCCGTACCGCAGAGTCACCGGTCGCGTCGGCGTCAGCCCTCCGTCTTCGGCAGCTTGAACGAACTCTTCAGCGACACGATACGGTTGAACACGAGCGCGTCCGGACTGGAATCTTTCGCGTCCACGCAGAAGAAACCCTGCCGCACGAACTGGAAGCTGTCGTAGGCCTTCGCGTCCGCGAGCGCCGGCTCGAGCAGGCAGTCCTTGCGTACCGTCAGCGAATTTGGATTGAGGTTCAGGGAGCCGTCCTCATTGTAAACGCCCTTCTCCTCGTCGATGATGTTCTCATACAGGCGCACCTCCGCGCGAATCGCAGTCTTTGCCGCCACCCAGTGGATCGTGCCCTTAACCTTGCGTCCCGTGAAGCCGCTGCCGCACTTCGTCTCCGGATCGTAGGTGCAGTGGATCTCCGTCACTCTGCCTTCCGCATCCTTCTCAAAGCCGACGCACTTTACAAAGTACGCGCCCATGAGCCGCACCTCGTTGCCCGGGAACAGGCGGAAATATTTCTTCGGCGGATCCTCCATGAAATCCTCTCTGTCGATGTAGAGCTCCCGGCCGAACGGCACCTTGCGCATGCCGAGTTCCGGGTTCTCCAGGTTTATCTCGACATCGAGATATTCGATCTGATCCTCCGGGTAGTTGTCGATGACAAGCTTCACCGGATCGAGCACCGCCATCATACGCGGGCGCTTCAGCTTCAGATCCTCACGGATGCAATACTCCAACATCGCGTAGTCCACGGAGCTGTTGCTCTTGCTGATACCGCAGAGCTCCACGAACTTCTGGATCGACTCCGGCGTAAAACCCCTGCGGCGCAGCGCGGCGATCGAGACCAGCCGCGGATCGTCCCAACCGTCCACGATACCGTCCTCCACCAGCTTTTTGATGTAACGCTTGCCCGTCACGACGTTCGTCAGATACAGCTTCGCGAACTCGATCTGTTTCGGCGGCATCTCATACTCCAGCTCACGCACGACCCAGTCGTACAGCGGTCGGTGATCCTCAAACTCCAGCGTGCAGATGGAATGTGTGACGCCCTCGATCGCGTCCTCGATCGGATGCGCGAAATCGTACATCGGATAGATGCACCACTTGTCCCCGGTGTTGTGATGGCTCATGTGCGCCACGCGGTAGATGACCGGATCGCGCATGTTGATGTTCGGCGACGCCATGTCGATCTTCGCGCGCAGCACCTTGCTGCCGTCCTCATAGACGCCGTTCTTCATATTCTCAAAGAGCTCCAGATTCTCCTCAACGCTGCGGTTCCGGTACGGACTCTCCTTTCCCGGCTCTGTCAGCGTGCCGCGGTATTCTCGGATCTCGTCCGCGGAGAGATCGCAGACGAAAGCCTTGCCCTTCTTGATCAGCTTCACCGCCGCTTCGTACATCTGGTCGAAATAATCGGAGGCAAAGAACAGTCTGTCCTCCCAGTCTGCGCCCAGCCATTCCACATCCGCCTTGATCGAGTCCACGAACTCGGTCTTCTCCTTCGTCGGATTCGTGTCGTCAAAGCGCAGATTGAACTTTCCGCCGTACTCCTTCGCCAGCCCATAGTTCAAAAGGATCGACTTCGCGTGCCCGATGTGCAGATAACCGTTGGGCTCCGGCGGAAAACGCGTGCACACGGTCTTACAGTGCCCCTCCGCCAGATCCTTCTCGATGATCTGCTCGATGAAATTCTTCGATACGACTTCCTTTTCCGCTTCTCTTTCGACTTCTCTTTCCATATTCCATCTCTCTCCCAATATCATTTTTCCATTGATACCACATCATACCACAGGTTTTGCAAAAAAACAACAACCCGCCGCTCACGAAAGAGCGGCGAGCCGTCGTAAACAGCTCATTCGACGTCCTTCCCCAACCGCGCAAACCAGCGAAACGTCAGCGGCCACACCGCGCCCGCGAACACCACCATCAGAAAATAGCGAACTGCCGTCGAGATCTGCTCCGGCAGCACCGCGCCCAGCGGAGCTTTTAATCCCGCGCGGATCGCCAGCAGCAACGCCGTCCCCAGCACGACCTTGAGGATCTGCGCCCACCAGACCGCCTCCACCTCGAAATGAATATAGCGATCATCCAATATCTTCGTCAAAATGATTCCCAGAAAACAGCCGAACAAAAGATACGCGTTCTTTGTCGCCTCGGCGAGATTTTGCGCATCCACATCCGCCGGAAAACGATAGAACGCCACAAATGCAAGATACGCCGCGCTGACCAGCAGGGAAATTACCAGAAGTACCCACAGCATACGCCTGCCCCGCTCGTCGTCCCGCGCCACGCCCTGGAAGCATACGGCCAGCAGCAACGCCAGTGCAAACGCCACGCCCACATCCAGCGGCGTGTGGCAGCCCAGATACATCCGTGAAAACGGTACAAGAAGCATCAGTGCGACCGCGATCACGCGGATCCATCTTCGTTTCCGCTGCAGCCGGCCGCAACTGTCATTCATTCCTCTGCCGCTCGCGCTCCGCTTGCGCGCACCTTCCGTCCGCTCATCGCTGCTGTCCACACTCGTCTTGTGTGCGCCCTCCGCCAATTCACCGCTCCCGGCGGTGCATAGCGACAGCACACAGGCCATCGATCCAACGATGCTCTGCGTGTGCCCGGACGGGAACGAATAGCCTCCGGCGCCCGCCCTCGCGCTCTCGACCACATGAAATTCCGGATCCAGCATCCACGGCCGTGGGATTCGAAACCAGATCTTCATGAACTGGTTGCAGGCCGTCCCCAGAAAACCGACCAGCAGAATATAATAGCCGCCCCGTTTGCTGACGCACCAGAACACGATCACCGCAAACGCCAGGAAAAAAAGCTCCGAACCAAAGTATGTGATCGCGGACATGAACTGCGTCAGCGCAGGCGTCCGGATACCCTCAAGAAATCGCAGAAAGTCCACAGGTTCTCTCCCATCTTTCAGAATCGCAGATCGTTCCGCGGCGCGAACGAAGGTGAATCCTCAAAGCCCCCTGTCCTGCCGCGATCGCTTCTTAGTTAAAACCAACGATCTTCTGCGCCAGCTTATAAGCGAGCACAGAGCCCTTCCTGCCGATCTTTCCGGGCAGGTTCATCACAATACCGAACAGTCCCCAGCGAATCGTCCGGTACAGCCTGCGGTCCTTCTCTTTTAAGTATGCCCAGACGTCCTTCTTCTTCGCCAGCGCTTCGTCCGTGCCGGAGATGATCAGCATGATCGACGTCACCGTCGTGACGTTTTTCAGGTAGATCGTCATATACCGCTTCAGGCGCGCGCTCTTGTCCGTGAAATCCTGCGCCGCCATCTCGTCGATCATGATCTTGTTGACGCGGATCTGCTGGTCGATCCGGCCGATCATCACGGATTCGTTGACCGACTGGTCCTCTCTTCCGATAAAATAGTGATAGAGGTTGATGTCCATATAGTACAGGCGCTTCACGTACGGGAGCGGCTGGAACGCGAAAATATTATCCACATAGAACGTGTGCTTCGGAAGCTCCAGCCCGCACTGCCGCAGCAGATCGGTGCGGTAGATGATGTTGTGCATCAGGATGTACTGCGTGAGCCGCATATAGCGCATCGCGTCCCAGTCAAAGACTTCATTCCGCGGGAACACGTTCTTGAAGCGCATCAGCTTCTTGTGCAGCGCGCCGACCTTGTCATAGACGAAATTGGCGAGCAGCATGTCCACGCCGCCCTCCGCCTCCAGCTCCTTCAGCCGCTTCACGATCTGCGCAAGTCCCCTGGTGTTCACCCAGTCGTCGCTGTCCACGACCTTGTAGTACGATCCGGTGGCGTTCCGCAGTCCGGTGTTGACCGCCTCGCCATGCCCGCCGTTCTCCTGGTGTATCACACGGATCTGGGACGGATACTTTGCCGCATACTCATCCGCGATCTGGGGCGTCCGGTCCTTCGTCGAACCGTCGTCCACGATCAGGATCTCCACGTCCTCCCCCACCGGAAGAATGGTCTGGATACATTTCTCCATGTAGCTTTCTGAATTGTAGCAGGGAATCGCCACCGTCAAAATCTTCATTTTCAAATCCTCAATCTCCTTGTGTTCTGAATCACACTTTTGCGGCCTCGGCAGAAGGCGCTTCAGCTCCGGCCTGATCTGTGCTGTATCTCTCCTGTCCCAGACGTATGCTGAGATATTTCGCATACGCCGCGAACGCCGCCGGAATCGGATATTCGCGCTGCGTGCGCGCAGTCTCTACAAACAGAAGCGTTCCTCCATCCTCAGTCCCGGTCTGCATTTCAGTCTGCGTTCCGTCCTTCATTCCGTCCTGCTGCGGTCTCTCTGCCTGCGCCCATCCGGGCTGCTCCTCCACGAGCACCATGTAACCGATCATACGCCATTCAATGTGGCTGAAAATATGCTTCGCAGGGGCGAGCGGCAGAATGCGGATCGGCCGGAACCCATAGCCCTTCACCGCCGCGAGCGCCTCGTCCTGCGTCAGATGTCCTTCGCAGTTCGGCAGCTCATACAGACCCGCGAGCAGTCCTTTCTCCGGGCGTCGCCGCACGGCTGCACAGCGGTCGTCCCGGATCACAAGCACCGTCCGCTCCTCGATGCGGCGCGCTTTCTTCGCGGCTTTGACCGGAAGCTCCATCTGCCTGCCGGCCTGCTTCGCGTAACAGAACTCCCGCACCGGACATGACTCGCAGTCCGGCGTCCCGTTCGGGAGGCAGACCGTCGCCCCAAGCTCCATCAGCGCCTGGTTGTACGCGCCCGGTCGATCCTGCGGCATCACCGCGTGCAGCTCTTGTTCCATCTGTATGCGGACCGACTGCTTCGAAATGTCCTCCTCGCTGCCGCAGATACGGCTAATCACGCGGAGCACGTTCCCATCCACCGCCGGAACTGCCTGTCCGTGAGCGATCGAGGCGATCGCCCCCGCCGTGTAGCTCCCGATCCCCGGGAGTTTCAGCAGCTCCTCATAAGTATACGGCAGCTCTCCGCCGTATTCCCGCGCCACGAGCTGCGCAGCCCTCTGCATGTTTCGTACGCGGTTGTAATAGCCGAGCCCCTCCCAGAGCTTCAAAAGCCGCTCCTCCGGACAGGCCGCCAGGGCCTCCACATCCGGCAAGGCTTCCGTAAAGCGCGCAAAGTAAGGCTTGACCGCCTCGACCCGCGTCTGCTGAAGCATGATCTCCGACACCCACACAAAGTAAGGGCTCGGATGCTCCCGCCACGGAAGCACCCGGGCGTTTTCCGAAAACCATGCAAGAAGCGGCTCCGCGATCCGGGGCAGATTGTTTGTGTCCATACGTTTTCTCTTTTCGTATAATTGAGCGCTGTGCACGGCTCGTTGTCTTTGCGTAAAGTATATCACTTTTGCCGGAAAAACAAAAGTATATTTTACGTGGTGATGAAAGTAGCATATCCCTGGACGCGCAGCTGCCTCTCCAGGCGCACCGCATCGTCGAGTCTGCGGAACGCCCCGACCTGCACACGATATAATTTTTCGCCGCTGTCTTCGTCCTGCACGTCTTCTTCTCTCTCCCCGCCAAACAGACTAGCTGCATCTCCAGCCGGGCCGATCGCTGCATCACTGACCAATCCAAGTGCCGTATCCCCGACCGAACTCATCGCTGTATCTCCGGCTGAACTCATCGCTGCATTTCCGGTCGAAACAATCACCGCGTCTTCGCTCGGTCTGTCCGCGCTTCCCACCCCGAGAAACCGCAGGATCCCATCCGCGATCGCCTGCGCGATATCGTCAAACTGCAGGTCGAAGCGTTCGTTGTCGGCGTCCGTGTTCAGAAATCCGGCCTCCACGAGCACCGCCGGCATGCCGGTCTTGCGCAGCACCACAAGCCCCGGCCGTTCCTGCACGCCCAGATTGCGGAAGCCGACCCGCTCCAGCGCGCTGTTGATCGTCTCCGCAAGCGCGATCTTCTGTCCCTCCTGATCATAGACCAGAGTCTCCACCCCGGAATACTGGTTTGGCTCCGGACTGGAATTTCTGTGAAAGGAAACAAAAAAATCGCCTCCCCCTCGGTTCGCGATCTGCGCCTTCTCAAATGGACTGTCGTACACGTCCTCCGTTCGCGTGTACGCCACCTCCACGCCGTTCTTCTCCAGCCGTTCTCCCACTGCCAGCGCAAGCCGCAGCACATCGTCCTTCTCCTGTCTCCCGTTGTGCACGGCGCCCGGATCCGCTCCGCCGTGCCCCGCGTCAAGAATTAGTTTTGCCATATTGCCTCTGTCCGCACTTTCTTCACCGTATTATACGCGGCAACCGCAAAAGTGTGCCTCTGCGCCTTGACCGCGGCCCCGTGTTCCCTGCGGCGCAAGAATCTGCCGGATGGCGAACTTTCCTATCACATAAAATGAGGATACCCCGAAAAAATCTCCGGGATATCCTCCTGTTGATCCGTCTGCTGCCGCGGTCCTATTTTACCGTGACAGTGATCGTCGTCTTGATCTTGCCCGACTTGACGGTGATCTTCGTCCTTCCTTTCTTTTTAGCGGTCACTTTTCCGCTGAAAGACACCGTCGCTACCTTCTTGTTGGACGACGAGAACTTCACTTTGTCCGTTGAATTTGACGGCTTCACTTTCGCCACCAGCGTAAACGACTTTTTCGCCTTTACGGTGACCTTCTTGCCTGTCAGCTTCGCCCCTTTGGCCGAGACCTTGAGGCTCGTGGTACCGGCCTTCTGGACGGTCACCTTCACTTTCGCGCTCAGCCCGCTGTCCATCTTGACCTTGATCGTGGTCTTCCCGGGCGCCTTTGCCTTGATTTTTCCGCCGGAGGTCACTGTGGCAACCTTCTTATTGGAACTCGTCCACTTCGCGACATAATCTCCGGGGCTCTTTACGGTCACCTTAAGCTTATAGCTTCCGCCTGCGTTCAGCACCACCTGATCCGAATTTAATGCGAGCGTGGGCTGAACTTTCGCCAGATCTTCCACTTCCATATGTCTGCACACCGTACACAGCCTGCTGCGAAGTCCTTTCTCAGAAATCGTCGCCTGCGACACGACTGTCCACTCCCCGTAGGTGTGCGGCACCATCGGAAGATACTCGACTACTGTCTTACCGCACCTGGAACAGGTATAAGTCTTCTCCCCCTGCGCAGTACAGGTAGGCTCTTTGGTGACTCTTCCGGCATCCAGGCTGTCGTGTTTGGGCAGAGGAGTACCGTCCGCCAGTCTGCATTCAAAGCAATTGACGGTAAAACCTCTGTTTTTGGCATTTATTTCCGTGGCTGAACCTTCCAGGACTGTAAGCGCCGATCCGCTTCCAAACGCGTTAGCCTCAAATGCGACATTCGGACTATAAATTATTGCGTTGACGCTGCCGAACGCATGCGTTCTGATCGTAGTAACATTTCGCGGGATCGTCACATTGGTAAGCGGAGTATCCAGAAACGCCCGCTGTCCAATCGTCTTGACGCTCTCCGGGATCGCAACTGAAGCCAGCGGCGTCTTATAAAACGCGTAGTCCCCGATCGTCTCGAGCCCCTTGCCAAGCACGCAGCTCGCCACTCCGCTCTCCCGAAACGCTCCCGGACCGATCCGTCTGACTTTGTCCGGTATCGTGACGCTCTGCAGATAAGGAGACTTCCAGAATGCACGGGTTCTGATCGCCTCGACGTCCGGACCGATCACCAGCTCCCGACATGCCGTCCCCTCAAACGCATACTCTCCGATCTTGGTAATGCCGGATCCGATCACGATCTTAGTGATCTGATTTCTGTAACTGTAAAACCAGCTCTGCGTAGTTTTACAATCATCCACTTTTCCACTGCCTGTCACGGTAAGAACTCCGTCCGCGGTAAGCACTCCCGTTGCGGTAAGGCCACACTTGGCCCGGGCGATCTCTGCCGGTCCTGTCTGCTGTGTTTCTGGCTGTGTTTCCGGCTGCTTTTCTGTTTCACTTGCCTGCACCGCCATTGTGCCAAACAGCAACATAGCTGTCATCAACACCAGAAGGCTCCACCTGTATCTCTTTTGTCTCATAATAGATCTGCTCCCCTTTCTCCCCGAATATTCATTCAGATACATTCGCTTTGATTTGATTTTATCATATCCCCTCTCTATATTCAATATTTATTTAAATATATTTTAACATATTTTTAACATATTTTAACATATGCATTTTTGGTTTGTTCGTATTGACTTCTTTGCTTTAAAGCGATATAATACAAACGTTCGCGGACAGGCGGGATTCCGTCTTCTGTCGACATCTATTATGTACATATTTTTTGAGGAGGATAACACAATGAAAAAACAAGTTGCTGCTGTTGTGCTTTCTGCGGTTATGGCTGGAAGCATCGTAGGAATGAATGTAAGCGCAGAAGAAACTTATAACGTAGGTATCTGCCAGCTTGTTCAGCACGTTGCGCTTGACGCCGCTACCCAGGGCTTCAAAGACGCCCTCACCGAGGAGCTCGGCGATGCGGTCACCTTTGACGAGCAGAACGCGCAGGGCGATTCCAATACCTGCTCCACGATCGTTAACAGTTTCGTATCGAACAACGTTGACCTGATCCTTGCAAACGCTACCCCGGCTCTGCAGGCCGCGCAGGCTGCTACCGACACGATCCCGATCCTCGGCACATCCGTTACCGAGTACGGCGTGGCGCTCGGCATCGAGGACTTCAGCGGCACCGTAGGCACGAACATCTCCGGCACTTCCGACCTGGCTCCGCTTGACGAGCAGGCAGCAATGCTCAATGAGCTGTTCCCGGATGCAAAGAACGTCGGTCTTCTGTACTGTTCCGCCGAGGCGAATTCTCAGTACCAGGTAGACACGGTACAGGCTGCTCTCGAGGAGCTCGGCTACACCTGCAAGCAGTATGCATTTTCGGATTCCAACGATCTGAGCGCTGTCTGCACGACGGCTGCGGACGAGAGCGACGTTATGTATGTTCCGACCGACAACACGGCTGCTTCCAATACCGAGATCATCTCCAACATCTGCGTACCGGCAGGCGTTCCGATCATCGCAGGCGAGGAAGGCATCTGCGCGGGCTGCGGCGTTGCGACTCTTTCCATCGACTACTATGACCTCGGCGTTGCGACCGGCAAGATGGCGGCCAAGATTCTGACCGGCGAGTCCAAGGTAGAGGAGATGCCGATCGAGTACGCTCCTCAGTTCACGAAGAAGTACAACGCTACGCTCTGCGAGGAACTGGGCGTTACCATCCCGGACGACTATGTAGCGATCGAGGCTGCTGAGGAAGCTGAGTCTGAGACTGAGGCATAATTCATACGGACAAATTTACCACTTCACATAAACGACAGCGGGAAAGGATGTTCCTCTCTCGCTGTTGTTTTAGAAACGGACAGGCGCCTGTCCGCTTTCCTGTATCCACGCTCTGTGCCGCAAAGAAGCAGGGCTGTCTGGACAATTACGGAGGATTGACATGAATATTATGAATCTCATCAACGCGATGCCGGGCGCAGCCGCACAGGGACTGATCTGGGGTATCATGGCGATCGGCGTCTACTTAACGTTCCGCATCCTGGATGTCGCGGATCTGACCGTAGACGGCACGATGTGCACCGGCGGCGCCGTGTGCGTCATGCTCATGATGGCCGGCTGGGGCGTGTGGCCGGCGATGCTGGCAGCCACAGGCGTCGGAATGCTCGCCGGACTGATGACCGGCATCTTCCACACTTTCATGGGAATCCCGGCCATTCTTTCCGGCATTCTCACACAGCTCTCGCTCTACTCGATCAACCTGAAGATCATGGGTAAAGCGAACCAGGCGATCAACGTGAGCAACTACAACCTCCTGGTCTCGCTGCGCTACATCCGGGGTGTACCGTTCTGGCAGAACACGATCTTCATCGTCGCGGTCATCATCATCGTTCTGATCGCGCTTCTGTACTGGTTCTTCGGCACGGAACTTGGCTGCTCGCTGCGCGCGACCGGCTGCAACCCGAACATGTCCCGCGCGCAGGGTATCAACACGAATTTCAACAAAGTGCTCGGTCTGATGCTCTCGAACGGGCTGGTCGCTTTCTCCAGCGCGCTGCTGGCGCAGTATCAGGGATTCGCGGATGTCAACATGGGACGCGGCGCGATCGTCATCGGACTGGCCGCCGTCATCATCGGCGAAGCGATCTTCGGACACATCTTCCACAACTTCGCCCTGCGTCTCTTAAGCGTGGCGCTCGGCTCCATCCTCTACTACCTGGTGCTCCAGGTCGTCATCTGGATGGGCATCGACACCGACCTGCTGAAACTTCTGTCCGCGCTCGTCGTGGCAGTCTTCCTGGCCTTCCCGTATTGGAAGAGCAGATATTTCTCGAAACCGGTGAAGAAGGGAGGAAACGCCAATGCTTGAGCTGAAAAATCTTTACAAGACCTTTAATCCCGGAACGATCAATGAAAAGACCGCGTTGAACGGACTCTCCTTAAGTATCAAAGAGGGGGAATTCGTCACTGTGATCGGCGGCAACGGCGCCGGGAAATCCACAATGCTCAACGCCGTGGCCGGCACCTGGCTGGTCGACGAAGGGCAGATCCTGATCGACGGCATTGACGTGACAAAGCTCCCGGAACACAAACGCGCGATCTATCTCGGACGCGTCTTCCAGGACCCGATGACCGGCACAGCCGCCACGATGGGCATCGAGGAAAACCTCGCGCTGGCGAAACGCCGTGGAAAGCGGCGTCTCCTGAAATCCGGCATCACCGCCGGGGAGCGTGAGGAATACCGGGAATTGTTGAAGATCCTGGGACTTGGACTGGAGGACCGTCTGACCTCAAAGGTCGGCCTGCTCTCCGGCGGACAGCGCCAGGCGCTGACGCTTTTGATGGCGACGCTCAAGAAGCCGAAGCTTCTGCTGCTCGACGAGCACACGGCTGCGCTCGACCCGAAGACAGCTGCCAAGGTGCTTGAGATCACCGATATGATCGTGAACCGCGACCATCTGACAACGCTGATGATCACGCATAATATGAAAGACGCGATCCGCCACGGCAACCGCCTGATCATGATGATGGACGGAAAGATCATCCTCGACATCGAGGGTGAGGAGAAAAAGAAGCTGACCGTGCGAGACCTGCTCGACCAGTTTGAACGGGTCAGCGGTGAGCAGTTCTCGAATGATTCGGCGCTACTCGGATAAAACGGACGGAACCGCACGGTACCCTTCCTGGGAACCTTCCCGGCAAAACCGTAGATACACATTGGGAAACGAAAAGTTTTCTTTCTTCGGTTTGTGCCGGAAAAGCCCGGGAAATCCTTGCGGTTCCTGTCTAACTAAACACTAATACATCAGGTTTTTGGGAAGGAATGCCTATCGGCGTTCCTTTTTTCTTGTCAAGATCGCGATTCCGGCGGCCGCGAGCACCAGCCCGGCAACGAGTAGGATCCCCATCTCTACGGCCGTGAATTCGTCCTTCACAAGAAGCGGAAAGAGCTTCGCCGCCTGTTCGGGATATTTCATGGCGAGCGCTGAAAACGCGTTATTCAGGAAGTGCAGAGCCATCGTCACATAGATGCTGCCGCCCTTCCAGACAATGAAGGCAAAGCCGAAGCCAAGCAGGAAGGTCGCCGGGAGCTTTACGAGGCTCATGTGAAACGCGGCGAATACAAGAGCCGAGAGCACGACCGCCCAACCGCATTTCACGTGTTCCCGCAGACTCCCGAACAGGTAGCCGCGGAACAAAAGCTCCTCACAGACCGCCGGCATGACCGCCATCACAAAAAGCAGGATCGGCAGCGGCTGCATGAGGATGCCCTCGTACGCTCCCTCCATGCTCTGCGCGCTTCCGGGCAGAAGCCAGATCGCGATCATACTGCAGAAGAGTCCCAGCATATAGACGCCCAGATACAGCAGGATCCCGCCTGCGCAGGCGCTCACGGACGGCTTCCGCAGCCGGAACAGCCTGCGCGCGTCCGACTTCATATACCAGACGGCGAATAGCGGAACCGCCAGAATGATGAGCTCTGTCACGACTGTCCCCGCAAGCGTGCTGCGCGCCGTCACCGCCATGCCGGCGTAGAGAACGAGCAGGAGGACGACCGCAATGCTGATGACCAGATCGCCCGTGCCGGGCACCGTCCCTCTGCGGATCTCTGATCGCCTCTGAAACAACCGCATCCCGCGGAAGCCGTCCGAGAACAGAATGTCTTCACTGTTGTACATGCGCGCCAGGATCCAGACGATCACGACGCTGTAACCGAAATTCACCAGAATCGTCGTCCCGACCAGGCCCGCGTCAAACTGCTGTGAGATGATCTGCTTCACCATCAGGGACACGTTGACGACCGGGATCAGCGCCGTCCGATAGTCCAGTCGCACCGATGGAAGCATCGCCGTCATCGACGCGAGCATCACGACGAAGAGCACCGGCGTCACATAGTTGTTCGCCTCCTTGAAGCTCCGCGCGAACACACAGAAGCACATGCACAATGCCGTAACCAGAAGTGCCGTCACGATCAATGTCACGACAAGCAGCGGAAGCTGTCCCAAAAGTGCCGCAAACGAGAAGTCTCCCATCTGCTCCGCCAGCTCCGGAGAGAGCCCGAACATCAGAAACAGCACGGAACCACCGAGCGACAGGAGCGACAGCACCGCCGTCACACAAGCAAAGAGCGCCACGGAAATATATTTGCTCAATATCATCTGAAAGTTTGTCACGGGAAGCGTCAGCAGCGTCTCCAGTGTACCTCGCTCCTTCTCTCCCGCCGTCGCGTCGATCGCCGGATAGACCGCGCCCAGAAGGATCGTCACGATCAGTATCATCCCAATGCTTCCGCCGATATCCATGCCGAAACTCTCCGACGCCGGCGTCTGGTCTTTCTCCTCATAGACGACCGGATGCAGGAATTCCTCATCCAGCCCCTGCGCGACAAGATTTTCCTCCAGAAGCTGCTCCCGGTATGCCTCAAGCAGATCCGCGAGCGCCTCATTCGTGTAGGAGGAGGTCTCATCGGAGGATTTGAACTGCACCGTCACATGCCACGCGTCGTTTTCCGCTCTGGAAATCTCCATCCAGGCGTCCGTCTTCTCTTTTACCTCGTCCTCTTTCCCCGCTTCCGCCGGAACAAATGTCAGCTTGACCAATTCCTCCCCGGCTTCTGTGTCATCTATGGCTTTTGTATCGGCCGCGGCATCCGCGTTTTCCGGCTTTTCGACCACCTTTGCGTCCTCTGTCATTTCCGCGGCTTCCCCATTTATCGTGTACAGATCCTGCAATTCGTCCACCATCTCCTGATACTCGGCCGAATAGCCCACACTGTGCTCTTTGCTCTCCTGACTCTGCATCATAAAGCTGAACGCGAGGGACATCCCGATGATGATCAGCGGATACAAAAGCACCGGCACGACCACCATCATCACGAGCGTCTTCTTGTCGCGCAGGATGTCGAGTACTTCCTTGCGCACCAGAGTCTTCACCTGTCTCACACGGACGCACCTCCTTTTTCACTTTCGTCATCTCCGCCACGGGCTTCCGATAACGCTCTCCCGCCGGTCCTCTGCCCCGGCACTGCGTTCTGCTCTCTGCTCTCCTCGATCCTTCTTTTATCTTTCTCTCTATCCCTGCCGTTTCCGCTATCGCCCGCATCTCTGCCCGGCAATGTACTCTGCATATCATAGATATGATGAAACGCTTCCCGCAGGCTCTCCGTCCCGGTCTGCGCAAGCAGCTCCCACGGCGTCCCCTGCGCCACGATCCTCCCGTCGCAGATCATGTAGATGCGGTCGCAGAGAAACTGCGCCTCCTCCAGGTAATGCGTCGAGTACAGCACCGTCTTCCCGCGCTCCTTCTGCTCCTTCATGAAGTGGATGATCGCGTCCGCGCTCAGGATATCCAGCCCTAGCGTCGGTTCATCCAGTATGTAGATCTGCGGATCCGCCATCAGACAGCGCGCGATTGAGGCCCGCTGTGTCTGCCCGGTCGAGAGCTTCTCGATCCGATTGTCCAGAAACGATTCCATATCCAACACGTCGGAGATCCGCGCCGTCCGCTCCTCAATCTGCTTTCGATCCAGTCCGTACAGCTCCCCGAGAAAACGCAGGTACTCCCGGATGGAAAAACGCGGGTAGAGCTTCGTGTTGCCCGACAGGTAACCAATCGCCGCCTTCTTCGCCGTCTCGTTCTCGATCACGGTCTCTGTTCGTCCCGTGAGATCCGGCCTATCTTCTGAATCACAGAATGTCCCGGCAGCCTCTTCTTTCATAACTTTGCATCGTGCATCTGCCTCTGATGTTGCGGATAGTGTCAATCGCACCTCTCCGCTCGTCGGCGTCATCAGCATCCCGAGCATACGCAGAAGCGTCGTCTTTCCCGCTCCGTTCGGCCCCAGGATTCCGATGATCTCCCCCGGGCGCGCCTGCAGCGACACATGATCCACCGCCAGAAAGGACTCCCTCGTCGTCCTGCGGCCTTTCTTCACGCTGCGTTCAAACTGCTTGCATAATTCGATTGCCTCAATCATACGTTCACTACCTTTCCACGTTTACGT
This sequence comes from uncultured Lachnospiraceae bacterium, assembly GCA_947626285.1. Classification (GTDB taxonomy): domain Bacteria; phylum Bacillota; class Clostridia; order Lachnospirales; family Lachnospiraceae; genus Choladousia. The sequence goes on along the minus strand of CANQRR010000001.1, from coordinate 81,620 downwards.
CCCTCTTTCGAACGATCGCCATGCCTATTCTCAACCAGCTTTCCATTCCGAATATGCTGTCTGTACCCCCTGACAAACTTATCTTTTCCTTACTCCTCATCTTCCCAGAACAGCTCGTCCAGTCCTTTTCCAAGCACGCGGCAGATCGCGCGGCAGAGCTTGATCGTCGGATTGTAATCGCCCTTCTCGATTGCGTTGATCGTCTGTCTCGACACATGCACCGCGTCCGCCAGCTCCTGCTGCGACATATCCAGAAGCGCCCGCGCCGCTTTCAGTCTCAGATTCTTCATGCCTCTCCCTCATCCTCCTGTGCTCCGCCTTTTCTGTATTTCAGCGCAAGCTCCGCCAGAAACACGAAGAACAGCCCGACGCAGAAAAGATTCAGGCTGCTGATCTGCAAAACGCCGTCCACCACCATCTCCCCTGCGCAGATGCTGCCAATGGAGAGCACCAGATTCACAAGCCCGAGCAACGCAAATATGACCTTCAGTCGCTGCTGATTCTCATTCAGGGAGAAATACGCGTCGTGCCAGATACAGTAGGAAATCTGCGCCAGCACAGACAGGATGATGATCAGCCCCATCGCGGACGCCACACACAGCGGGAGCCGCTCAAAGCCTGTCGAAAGAACCGCGTAGATCGCGTCGCCGATCATAAACGTGAAAAACCCATACTTGTATGCCTGTCCTCTCGCAGCCGTCTGCCTCTCGTCATACTCGCTGTGGGAATTGCCGTTTGTCTTCGTGATCTTCAGGAGGATCACCGCAATCAGAAGTCCGACCAATACGCCCGCCAGACATCCCAGCATCATATAAAAATCTCTGCCCATCAAATACCAGCTCCTCTCTGTCTCTATGACTTTTGTTTTCCTTTTCAGGCAACTTCATACGTCACCGTCATTTCTTTTTGTATCATACATCAGCGATAGCATTTTGTCAAGTATATTTTACATATTGTAAAAAAGAAAAATCCCCGTATGTAACGACATGCATCCGGGGATTCACTCATCTCTCGATTTTATTCCGATACCGATTCGAACCGAATCTCGATATCGCAGACTTCCGGGATCGTGCAGACGCGCATGTTCGGCCCGAACAGACCCACGCCGGAGGTCACGATGTTTTGCATGTTCCCTTTCTTCAGATAGCCGCAGGCGTTCTCCCAGACCAGGCGGCAGGTCAAGTTCAGTGGAAATACCTGCCCGTCGTGCGTGTGCCCGCACAGGTCTACGTCGACGCCTGCATCGGCGAGCTCCTGCAACTCCTTTGGCTCGTGGTCGATGACGATCAGCGGCTTCGCCAGATCCAGTCCCTCCGTGAGCTCCTCCGGCGTCTTCCGCATCGTAATCCCCCTGCCGGGGCGCTCCGCGTCCGGCCGGCCGTACAGATAAAAACTGTCGTCGATCAGCACGTATTCGTCACGCAGCAGCTGGATGTTCGATCTCTCCAGAAACTCATCCATCTCCGGGCTGCTCACCTTCTCCTTGCTGTTTTCCCCGAAGGTGAAGCCGGCCAGGATCTTCTCCTCGATGTCGTGGTTCCCGTAGCAGGCGTACACGCCGTATTTGCTCTCGATCCCCCGCAGGATCTCGCAGAGCCGTTCCTCATCCTCCAGCGCCTCGTACTCGTTGTCAAAGATATCTCCCGCGATCACGACCAGATCCGGATGGATCGCGTTGATCTTCTTCACCATATTCTGCATGCGTATGCAGCCGATGTTATAGCCCAGATGCATGTCGGCGACAAGCGCCACCCGAAGCGAGTCCAGCTCTCCGCCATCCTTCGGGATCTCAATCTCATAACTCGTCGTGCGAATCACCCGCGCGTTCAATACGCCGTAGGTGCTGACACCCGCGATGATCAGAATGCACAGCGCGCCCACGCAGACGAAGACCTTCCGCGAGCGAAGCTTCTCCTGATCGATCCGCTTGCACCGCTTCAAAATCAGGGCGATCAGATCCGCGGCTCCGACGGTCAGCACCGTATACAGCATCACGCCCAGCCAGTAATTGCCAATCAGCTTCATAAAGCGCTCCAGCTTTCCGCCCGGAAGGAAAAACCCTACGAGCATCGCGGATGCGACAAAGACATAGATCAGCACGACCACCACTCTCACCCGGAGTTTGCCCAGGATCCCGTGGCAGGCCGCCATCCACTTAAAAAGTCTGTGAAGAAGATATACGCTCAGCAAAATGTAGAACGGCGATAAAAGTAAAGCTCCCATGACCTGCTGCTCCTATCCGTTTCTCTGTTCTTTTCTCTCCCAACTGCAATTCTGTCCGAAGACCGGAGCACCCGGATAATTACAGGAAAATATCTCAGTCCTCGCTGCTCAGCGCCCTATAGACGACTGATAAGCAGAATAAAATAATTATACCGGAAAATGAAAATATTGCAAATACTTTCCTTTTAAAAAGCCTCCGGGAAAACGGCGCTTTCACCGCTTCCCCTGGAGGCTCTCTGTACTGAATCAAAGAAATGTCTTCTGTTTACTTATCCGCGATCGCGGCCTGGGCCGCCGCCAGGCGGGCAATGGGAACTCTGAACGGAGAACAGGACACATAGTCCAGACCCAGCTTGTGACAGAACTCCACAGACGACGGATCGCCGCCGTGTTCGCCGCAGATACCGATGTGGAGATTCGGATTCGCCGGCTTGCCCAGCTTGATTGCGGTCTCCATCAACTTGCCGACGCCTGTCTGGTCGAGCTTTGCGAACGGGTCGTTCTCGAAGATCTTCGCGTCATAGTAAGCGTTCAGGAACTTGCCCGCGTCGTCACGGGAGAAGCCGTAGCACATCTGCGTGAGATCGTTCGTGCCGAAGCAGAAGAAATCCGCTTCCTTCGCGATCTCGTCCGCCGTCAGAGCCGCGCGCGGGATCTCGATCATCGTGCCGACCTGGTACTTCAGATCCACGCCTGCCGCAGCGATCTCTGCGTCCGCGGTCTCCACGACCGTCTTCTTGACGTATTTCAACTCTTTGTTATCACCGACGAGCGGGATCATGATCTCCGGGCACATATCCCAATCCGGATGTGCTTTCTTGACGTTGATCGCCGCGCGGATGACCGCCTGCGTCTGCATCTTCGCGATCTCCGGGTAGGTGACCGCCAGACGGCAGCCGCGGTGACCCATCATCGGGTTGAACTCGTGCAGGGAGTCGATGATCGCCTTGATCACGTCAACACTCTTGCCCTGCGCGTCAGCCAGCTTCTGGATGTCCGCCTCCTCGGTCGGAACGAACTCATGCAGCGGCGGATCCAGGAAACGGATCGTGACCGGATTGCCCTCGAGCGCCTCGTAGAGCTCCTCAAAATCGCCCTGCTGCTCCGGAAGGATCTTCGCGAGCGCCTTCTCTCTCTCTTCTACCGTCTCGGAGCAGATCATCTCACGGAACGCGTCGATGCGGTTGCCGTTGAAGAACATATGCTCAGTACGGCACAGGCCGATGCCCTCGGCGCCCAGCTCGCGCGCTCTCTTCGCGTCCGCCGGCGTGTCCGCGTTCGTGCGGACCTTGAGCTTGCGGTACTTGTCCGCCCAGGCCATGATCCTTCCAAACTCGCCCGCGATCGAAGCTGGAACCGTCGGAATGATGCCGTCGTAGATATTGCCGGTGGAGCCGTCCAGGGAGATCGCGTCGCCCTCGTGGTACTCCTTGCCGTTCAATGTAAATTTCTTATTCGCCTCGTCCATCGTGATGTCGCCGCAGCCGGATACACAGCAGGTACCCATGCCGCGCGCCACGACTGCCGCGTGGCTCGTCATACCGCCGCGCACCGTGAGGATACCCTGCGCGCTCTTCATACCCTCGATGTCCTCCGGAGAGGTCTCGAGACGCACCAACACGACCTTCTCGCCTCTTCCTGCCCACGCCTTCGCATCCTCAGCCGTGAAGACGATCTTGCCGCAGGCAGCTCCCGGCGACGCGCCGAGCGCCTTCGCGATCGGAGTGGCCGCTTTCAAAGCCGCCGCGTCGAACTGCGGATGAAGCAGCGTGTCCAAATTGCGCGGGTCGATCATCGCGACCGCTTTCTCCTCGGTGATCATACCCTCGTCCACGAGGTCGCACGCGATCTTGAGCGCTGCCTGCGCGGTACGCTTGCCGTTACGCGTCTGCAGCATGTAGAGGTGTCTGTCCTCGATTGTGAACTCCATATCCTGCATGTCTCTGTAGTGATCCTCCAGAGTCTTGCAGATCGTCGTGAACTGCTCGAACACCTCCGGCATCTCCTGCTCGAGCTGCGCGATCTTCTGCGGCGTGCGCACGCCTGCCACAACGTCCTCGCCCTGCGCGTTCAGCAGGAACTCGCCCATCAGGTGCTTCTCGCCGGTCGCCGGATCACGCGTGAACGCGACGCCCGTGCCGGACGTATTGCCCATGTTGCCGAATGCCATCATCTGTACGTTGACCGCGGTACCCCAGGAGTACGGGATGTCGTTGTCGCGGCGGTATACGTTCGCGCGGGGGTTGTCCCACGAGCGGAACACAGCCTTGATCGCCTCCATGAGCTGTACCTTCGGGTCGGTCGGGAAATCGGAACCGATCTTCTCCTTATACTCTGCCTTGAACTGGTTCGCCAGCTCCTTCAGATCCTCAGCGGTCAGCTCAACGTCCTGCTTCACGCCCTTCTCAGCCTTCATCTTGTCGATCAGCTCTTCGAAATATTTCTTGCCGACCTCCATGACCACGTCAGAGAACATCTGGATGAATCTGCGATAGCAGTCCCATGCCCAGCGCGGATTTCCGGACTTCTTCGCCAACACTTCGACGACCTCCTCATTCAGGCCGAGGTTCAGGATCGTGTCCATCATGCCCGGCATAGAAGCGCGCGCGCCGGAACGGACCGACACGAGCAGCGGATTCTCCTTGTCGCCGAACTTTTTGCCAGTGATCCCTTCCATCTTCTCGATCGCCACCATGATCTGTCCCATGATCTCGTCGTTGATCTTCCTGCCGTCCTCATAGTACTGCGTGCAGGCTTCCGTCGTAATCGTAAAGCCCTGCGGCACCGGAAGTCCGAGGTTCGTCATCTCAGCGAGATTGGCGCCCTTGCCTCCGAGCAGGTTTCTCATGTTGGCATTGCCTTCTGTAAACATGTATACCCACTTTGTCATGTTACACACTCCTCCTAATTTTATGTCATATGTATAATTGTAACATATTTCCTGTTTGAGTCAAGGAAATACTGTATTTTTTTATGCATTATTTCAGAAACATTTGCAGTTTTCGTGAATTCTTTGTCAAATATACATGAAAAATCCCGGAGCGCAATACACTCCGGGATTCAACAAAAACTCAGTCCGGGAAAATCTTACTTGCGATAGGTGTCTCTGTTCAGCACAAGATGCTTCGGCACGCCGTTTACCATCAGCGGGGTGAGCTCGCCAAGGATCAGCGGACGCGCGTACTCGACGTAGCCCTCGCCGATATCCGTGCCGTTATTGATGATCCACTCGGCCGGAACCGGGCGCTCCACATTCGCGATCGCGTGGATGTCGTAGATGCTGTAGCCCACCTGATATGGGCTGCGCTCCTTGACGTCGATCGTGATCATCATGCCGGTCTTGCCCTCGTCGGCAGCCTTGCAGGCAAGGTAACCTACGTTGAACGCCTCGTTGATATCGTTCAGGGAAGCGAGGTGCGTCGCCGCTCTCTGCAGTGTGGACAGCTCGATCGCACGGGTCTTAAGGCCGGTCTCAGCCGCGATCTTGTTCGCCAGTACGACCGCGCAGCCGGAGAGCTGCTTGTGGCCGAACGCGTCCACGTAATCAGAGCCGCCGCCGAGCTCGCAGACAAAAGTGCCGTCCGCGATCTTGATGCCCTCGGACACCGCGATCACCACGGAGCTCTTCTTCACGGACAAGTCTTTCACTCTCGCCATGAAATCAGCCATATCGAAATCCACTTCCGGAACATAGATCAGATCCGGGCCCTCACAGTCCTCGTCTCTGGAGAGCGCCGCGGCAGCCGTCAGCCAGCCCGCGTGGCGCCCCATGATCTCCACCACGCAGACGGTCGGCTTCTCAATACCGAAGCTCGCGTTGTCGCGGATGACTTCCTTCAGAGAGGTAGCGATGTACTTCGCAGCAGAGCCGTAGCCCGGGCAGTGGTCGGTAATCGGAAGGTCGTTGTCGATCGTCTTCGGAACGCCCATGAATCTCTGGGTCTTACCCTTGAGCGCCGCGTAATCGGACAGCATCTTGATCGTGTCCATCGAATCGTTTCCGCCGATGTAGAACAGGCACTCGATGTCGAACTTCTCCATGATCGCGAAGATCTTGTCGTAGACTTCCTCGTTGCCCTCGATCTTCGGCAGTTTGTAGCGGCAGGAGCCTAAGAACGCAGACGGAGTCCTCTTCAGAAGCTCGATGTCCTTGTCCTCTTTGATGTACTCGCCCATATCCACCAGATCCTCGTTCAGGAAGCCCTGGATGCCATGATGCATGCCGTAAATCTTCTTCACGCCGAGCTCTCTCGCCTTGCTGACCACGCCCGCAAGGCTGGAATTGATGACCGCTGTCGGTCCGCCCGACTGACCTACTACAATGTTTCCTTTCATAATGAAACTCCTCCTGTATGTGTGTTGTTTTTATATATAAAGCCTGAGAATTGCTTCGTGCCTTCGGCACTTACGCAATTCTCTAACAGATCTTCGCAAATCACAGCGCTCGCTTTGTTCGCGCTGCTTTTTTGCTCAGATCTGTTAGCGTCTCTAATGGACAGACGGATTGTCCTGTAAACAGCCCATCCGCCTGTCCATTGAGACTGGGCTTTATCACTACCACTCAAACTTCTTTTCAAAGTATGCCTTCAGATCCTCGATCTTCACGCGTTCCTGCTCCATCGTGTCGCGGTCGCGCACGGTCACCGCGCCATCCGTCTCGGACTCGAAATCGTAGGTGACGCAGAACGGCGTCCCGATCTCATCCTGCCTGCGGTAACGCTTGCCGATATTTCCCCTGTCGTCGAACTCGCAGTTGTAATACTTCGTGAGCATCGTGTAGATCTTCTCCGCGCCCTCGTTCAGCTTCTTCGAAAGCGGAAGCACGCCGATCTTGACCGGTGCGAGCGCCGGATGGAAATGAAGCACGGTGCGCATGTCGCCGCCCTCAAGCTCCTCCTCGTCGTACGCGCTGCACAGGAAAGCCAGCACGACACGGTCTGCGCCGAGCGACGGCTCGATCACGTACGGAATGTATTTCTCCTTCTTCTCATCGTCGAAGTAGGACATGTCCTCGCCGGACACGTTCTGGTGCTGTGTCAGGTCGTAGTTCGTGCGGTCCGCGATGCCCCAGAGCTCGCCCCAGCCGAACGGGAACAGGAACTCGATGTCCGTCGTCGCCTTGCTGTAGAAAGAAAGCTCTTCCTTCTCATGGTCGCGCACGCGCATCTCCTCTTCCTTCATCCCCAGCGACTTCAGCCAGTTGATGCAGTAGCTTCTCCAGTAATCGAACCACTCGAGATCGGTGTCCGGCACGCAGAAGAACTCCAGCTCCATCTGCTCGAACTCACGCGTGCGGAAGGTAAAGTTACCCGGCGTGATCTCATTGCGGAACGATTTGCCGATCTGCGCGATGCCGAACGGCACTTTCTTGCGGGAAGTCCGCTGCACGTTCTTGAAGTTGACAAAAATACCCTGGGCCGTCTCCGGGCGCAGGTAAACCGTATTCTTCGCATCCTCGGTCACGCCCTGGAAGGTCTTGAACATCAGGTTGAACTGACGGATATCGGTAAAATTGTGCTTGCCGCAGGACGGGCACGGGATATTGTGTTTCTCAATAAAATCCCTCATCTCCTCCTGTGAAAACGCGTCGACCGGCTTCTCCAGGGCAATCCCCCGCTCCTGACAGAAGTCCTCAATGATCTTATCCGCGCGGAAACGTTCATGGCACTCCTTACAGTCCATCAGCGGATCGGAAAATCCGCCGAGATGGCCGGACGCCACCCAGGTCTGCGGATTCATCAGGATCGCGCAGTCCACGCCGACGTTGTACGGATTCTCCGTGACAAATTTCTGCCACCAGGCCTTCTTGACATTGTTCTTCAATTCCACGCCGAGATTTCCGTAATCCCAGGTGTTCGCGAGCCCACCGTAGATCTCGGAGCCCGGATACACGAAACCCCTGCCCTTTGCGAGAGCCACGATCTTTTCCATTGTCTTCTCCATAATCTCTCTCCTCCACTACTCAATATCATCAAAAATAATATAGACACGATTAGCTGCCGCGCGTTCCGTGAACGACGCCTCTTTGCCCTTGTAGACCGCGTTTGACGGAAGGATCAGCCCGGAATCCTCTTCCTCCTGCTCCCCTGTCGCGTCGACCACGTCCTTCGCGAGAACCTCGGCGTTCGTGCTCGTGTACAGGACATCGCCCGGCACGTGCACCTCCATCGGCGCTTTCAGGACCAGCACCTGCTTGTCCATGCCGCGTATCACTTCGCTCCCGCTCACCGCGTTCGCCTGCGCAACGCCGTCCTCTACCTTTTTATAGGGGACGTCGAACAGATATCCGTCCAGCTGCGCGCTGATGACGGTCCCGTAGAAAAATTCCGTGTTGTTGAAGCGGGCGTAATCCTCGGCCGTCGCGTATTTCAAAACCAGATTCACGGTTTTGTCCTCTGTCTCGAGTGTATCGATCTGTATGGTATCTTCCCCGTGAGCGCTGTTGTACTGCGCTACTTCTGTCTGGATCATCGTCTCGAGCTCCGTGGCGCTGTAGTAAGCCGCGTCAAGCGTATCCTTGATGATCTCCGTCACGCTGCCGTCCTCCGCGATCGACACGGCGTTCGGCTCCTGCGGCTGCCATGAGTCAAAGCCCAGCATCTCGCAGCCGGTAAGCGTCACCGCACCGAGCGCCAACGCCAGAAGCATCCCCTTCTTTTTTCCTTTCATTCATGTCCTCCTGTGCATCTTCGGCACGGCGCTACCCTTCCGCCCCATTGCCGGATGCCACCCTAAATCCAATCTATTATACATAGAAACCCTTCAGGTTTCAACCACTTGTTTTCATTTTCAACGGAGATTTCCGCCGCGGTCGTTACTGTTCACTCCGTGACCAGTAACATGCAGTTTGGGCATGTAAATTCGCTTCGCGAAGCCCAAACTGCCTCCTGAATCACTTTCTTACGGCCTCAGCAGCAAGTGCTTCGGCCTGGTCTGAACAGTAACCCGCAGTCACACGTTAGGGCGACTCCTGCTCTCCTGTCTCCTGCCCGAGTCCGGCGGCCATATTTTTCAGAATTGCGAGCGATTTGAACTGCCGGTCGATGCGCAGGCGGTTGAAATGATCCTGCACGCCGCGAAACTCCGCGAAGATCTCCGGCGTCAGCGTAAACGAATACAGCTTCTGCACCGGCGCGCGCAGCACATAAGACAGCGCATAGCGCGTCGCCTCCTGCAAAGACGCGTCGTTCGCCGTCTCATACGGATACTCGCCGTTTTGCACCATCGCCCGCATCTCAAAGACGCAGCGGATCAGCTCATTGTCCGGCTGCGCTTTCGGAAGCGTCCGCAGCGTGACATAGAGAAGTCCAAGCATCTCCGAGCCGTCCAGGTTCTCACGCGAATAGTACTCCGCGACCTCCATGAAATAACAGGCGTAGCACGCCGCCTCGAAGTCTTCCTTCACCTCGGTAAAATAATTTGAGATCTCCGCGCGCGCCAGCGTATACGCGCTCCGTCCCTCGTAGACCTGAAAGACGCCGAACGCAAACGGATTCGCCGCCGCCAGCAGCACGCTGTTCTGCCTCCTCGCACCTCTGGCAAACGCCGTGATCTTCCCGCGCTCCTTCGTCAGCAGCACGACTCTCTTATCATAATCCCCGAACGGCACGGCAGAAAGCACCATACCGGTCACCTTAAGCGGTTCACTCATGACTTACAGTTCCTTTTTATCATACCCAAAATTCTTGATGAGGTAATCACTGTCTCTCCAGTCTTTCTTCACCTTGACCCACAGCTGCAGATTCACCTTCATCTCCAGCATCTTCTCGATCTCGATCCGTGCCTGCGAACCGATCCTGCGCAGCATCGCGCCGCCCTTGCCGATAATGATTCCTTTGTGGGAATCCTTCTCGCAGATGATCGTGGCCTCTATGTCCATGATCGCCCTGTCCCCGGCGCCTCGCTCCTCCATCTTCTCGATCGAGACCGCAATGCCGTGCGGAATCTCCTCGTCCAGACAGCGAAGCGCTTTCTCACGGATCAGCTCCGCCGCGATCTGACGCTGCGGCTGGTCCGTCACCGTGTCGTCGTCATAATACTTCGGTCCGTACGGCAGGTACCGGAAGATCGCCCGAATCACCTTGTCCATGCCCACGCCGCGCAGCGCGCAGACCGGGAGCGTGTCGGCGAAATCAAAAAGCTCCCGGTATCCCGCCATGTAGCCGTCAATCTTCGCCTTATCCACCGTGTCGATCTTGTTCATGATCAGGATCACCGGCACGTTCGCCTTCTTTAATTGCTCCGCGATATGGCGCTCGCCCTTCCCGATAAAATCCGTCGGCTCCACGAGCCAGAGCACGACGTCCACCTCGCGGAACGTCTGCTCCGCGACATGCACCATGTACTCGCCCAGCTTGTTCTTCGCCTTGTGGATCCCCGGCGTGTCCAGAAACACGATCTGTCCCTCTTTGCAGGTGTAGACCGTCTGAATGCGGTTCCTCGTCGTCTGCGGCTTGTTCGACGTGATCGCGATCTTCTGCCCGATCAGGTGGTTCATCAGCGTGGACTTCCCCACGTTCGGGCGGCCGATCAGCGTCGCAAAGCCGGATCTGAAATTCGCAGCTTCCATTCTGCTCTCCTGTTTCTCCCTGTTTATCAGCAGACCGTACATGTAGCTGAGGCACTTGCCTGTCCCCGCAGACGGCCTTTCGCTTTGGTCAGCAAACGGTCCGGTTCGCTTACTCTGTCATTTCCTCCGCACCGGTCAACATCTGGATACTTCCGAACAGCTCCTGCGCCCCGCGGATCTTCTCCTCGTTGCCGACTACGCAGATCGCCTGTTCCGCAAGCACCGCGCGCACCAGAGGTGCCAGCGTGCGGATCTGCTCCGGCGTCGCGCGCAGCACTTCGTCGCGCTCCTTCTGCACATCCGCGTCGGTCAACCCGCTGAAGTACGCGCCCAGCCCGCGCAGGCCCTGCGCCGAAGGATTCAGCGGCGTATCGATCTCGCTGAACGTCCCGATGATATAACCGGTCATCTCTTTTTCACCCGCCGCAAACTTCTCCAGATACTCCGGCACTCCCTCAAAGGTTTCGTTCGTCCTGCGCAGGTGCGGATCGCGGTAGGACACCAGATAGGTATCCCCGTCGCGCCCGAAGAAATTCATGCACCCGTACGCGCCGCCCTTCACGCGCAGATTGATCCAGAGGTAGTCGTAGCTCAGCATCACCTTCACGATGCGCAGCAGCCCGCTGTAGGAATAGCCGTCCTTCACGAAATTGCCCGCCCGCGCGACATACTGCACCTGTCCGGCCGTCATGAAGCCCTCGTTCTTCTTCTCCGGAAGCAGGCGGCTGTTCTTCTTCTCTGTGCTGATGTCCGGCAGATTTTCGACAAAGCCGCCAAGCGCCCCGCGCAGCTTCTCCAGACCTTCCGCGTCTGAAGTCAGGCTCACAAACAATCCTTTTCTGCAGAACAGCTGCCGCGTCAACGCGCGCAGTTTCTCCTTGAGCGCTTCCTTCCTCTGCGCGAAACTCTTCTCCAGGTCCTCGACCAGGCGATAGAACGCAAGGCCGTTGATCGCGTCGTTGAAAGCTGCCGCCTGTGAGAAATACGACATCGCCCGCAGCGCCGCCGTGGTGTGCCCGCTGCCGGAGAACATCATCTGAAGTCTCGATCTCAACTTCGCAAGGATCTCATACAGCCGCTTGTCGTCGTCGAACTTTGAGCGCAGCAGGATCTCCTCCGACATTTCAAGCGCGAACGGAAGCTTGTCATAGAGCACCTTCGCTCTTATCCCGGCGAATGTGCGCAGCTTTTCCCCGTCCGGCAGCACCGGGTAGACGCTCAGCCCGGCTGAGATCCCGCCCGTGTTGATGTTGATCTCACTGTTCAGATCCTGGTAGCTATAATGCTCTGTATCCACCATCCCGAGCACGGCCTTCAGCAGGCCAAGGTACGGAATGTCCTCACGGCTGATCCCGTCCGTGTCAAACAGCAGATCCAGATATGCGATCCCGCTTGTGAAAATATCGTGGTGGAGCACCGTCGTCTCACCGAATCTGTATTCCTGATTGGCAAGCGGTTTTGCCTTCTTCTCTATGTCTTCCCGTGTGAGCGGATCCAGCTTCGCGAGCGCGTCCTCCGGCGACGGAGCGTCTTGGAACGCCCGAAGCCTGGCGGTCGCGTCGACCAGCTCCCGCAGCTGTGCATCGGACAGCGATTCCTTGTACGCGTGCAGCTTTTCGGCGACCGCGCGGTCGGTCTTCGCCGTCAGGCCCCGCTCCGGCTCCACGCTCACAATGGACACGTGCGTGTTATCCAGCAGATAGCGCTGCACCAATTCCTCAAAATATCCGTCGTCGACCCGCTGCTTCATCCGGTCGAACACGGAGAAATCCAGATAGTCGAACGGAGCGCCGTCGTCATAGAGCCAGCTGTCGAGCACGTCCAGCCCGTAGAACAGCCCCTTCGGGTAGGAGCCGAAATCAGCCTCTCGCGCCTTGAACTCCATGATGTTGATCCCGGCGCGCAGAGCCTTCCGGTCGATTCCCTCCGCCACCAGCCGTGAAAGCGTGTCCCGGATCAGCTGCACAAAACGCTCCTTGTCCGCGCCGTTCGCATTCTTCGCGATCACGCTGAACATCGGCTGCTGGATTCCGCTCTCATAGGAACTCATGATATCCTTGCCGATCCCCGCGTCCAGAAGCGCCTGCTTCAGAACCGCGCCCGGCGCCGACAACAGCGCGTACTCCAGCACGGCGAACGCGTGCGTCAGGTCGATGTCCCGGCTCGTGCCGATCACCGCGTTGTAGGACAGATAGGTATTATCCTCCAGCGGCTCCGCGTCCGAAACCGGATAACGGCGCTCCACCTCGCGCGGCGCGTCAAACGGCTGCTGCAGCGGGATCGCGGAATCCACTGCCAGCACGTTGAAATGGCTCAGATACTCCCGGTCCATCCAGTCCAGACGCTCTTCCATGTCCAGATCGCCGTAGAGATAGATATAACTGTTCGACGGGTGATAATATTTGCTGTGGAACGCGAGAAAATCCTCATAGGTCAGATCCGGGATGTGCGCCGGGTCTCCGCCCGACTCCACGCCATAGGTGTTGTCCGGGAACAGGGAGTTCATGATCTCCCGCTCCAGCACGTCCTCCGGCGTCGAGAACGCGCCCTTCATCTCATTGTAGACGACGCCGTTGTAGACGATCTCATCCTCCGGCGACTCGATCTGATAGTTCCAGCCCTCCTGCCGGAAGATCTCCTCATTCGTATAAATGTTCGGATAAAACACCGCGTCCAGATAGACGTGCATCAGATTGCGGAAATCCTTCTCATTGCAGCTCGCGACCGGATACATCGTCTTGTCCGGGAACGTCATCGCGTTCAAAAATGTGTTCAGCGAGCCCTTCACCAGCTCGACGAACGGATCCTTCGACGGGAAATTTTTGCTGCCGCACAGCACGCTGTGCTCCAGGATATGCGCCACGCCCGTGCTGTCCGTCGGCGTCGTGCGGAACGCGATGCCGAACACCTTGTTGTCGTCGTCGTTTTCCAGCACCATCACGCGCGCTCCGCTCTTCTTGTGGCGCAGCAGATAACCGTCCGAACGGATATCCTCGATTCTCTTTTGCATGACAAGCTCGTACTGCGGAATTTTCTCTAAATTCATATTCAGCCTCCTTTTTTCACATCAACTGCTTCATCTGTCGCCTCGTCGCAACAGCTGCTTTGTCTTCCGTTGTCTCACCGCATCAGCTGCTCCATCTGTCGCCTCGCCGCGACAGCTACTCTATCTTCCGTCACCTCACCGCATCAACTGCTCCATCTGCCGCTGTCTGCGATACTTCCGCGTCGCGAAGCGATAGACCGCGCCCGTCAGCACGCCGCCCAGCAGCAGGAAAAACAGGATCGCCACCGCACAGTGGAAGAAAAACGTGTCCGGCAGAATGCGGATCACCGGATCCGTGACCGGATCAAAGATCCAGTAATCGTTCCGGAAAAACAGCTTATGAAACCTCACGAAGAAATTGTTCCAGTTCATGGCCACGAGGATCCCCAGAACGATCGGAATGAAAAACGTCAGTATCGCCGTCAGCTTCAGGCTCCCGTAGTCCCTGCGCGGCAGCTTCCGGGACAGTCCGAACAGGAACGCCACGCCGGATATCACGAGCAGATACTGAACTGCGAAGAAGATCCGCTTCACCTCGCGGAAATGCGTCTCCCCCTGCTCCGACATCGGAAAATCCGGGAACTCCAGCTTCTTCACGCCTTTCATGATCAGATTGTAGTCGATCAGCACATCATAGTTTTCCCGGATCGTCTCCTCGGAAAACCCTGTCTTGCTTTCCAATTGCTGGTAACGGATATCAAAGTAATAGATCGTCCGCAGGTTCAGCACCAGAACGACCGACACGCAGGCAAGGAACAGAAAGCCGATCAGAGCCATCAGAAGGTTCGACGGCGTCACCACCGGTCTCTGCCTCTGCGGCGCATATCCTCTTCCCTGCACTCTGCCGCGGCTTCCGCGTCCCGAAGCGCTTCCGCGTCCAACATGCCCCTGTACACGGCGGCCCTCCTGCCGCCCGGCCGACGCCCTGCGCCCATCGGAAGAACTGCGTCCCCGCGCGGAAGTCCTTCTGCTCGTATCCGGCACATCGATCTCTCTGTAATTGTCCTGATCCGGCATTCTTCGTCTGGCCATCACATTTTCCTCTCTTTCGTGTATATCTTACCACATCAAGAAAAAACTGTAAACCGATACATGTAGCACAGCCCATGCAGGTGATTGGCAATGCCTAAGGCAAACCGTAGAGGTCCGCCGGCACTTAGCGAATGCCATAGCATGAGCTTAGTACCGTTGCGTGACCGTAACGAGCGGAAGTGGGTTTCGCCGTGGCATTGCCAATCCCTGCAAGGGCGTCCGATAAGATTCATGAAAATGAAAACGCCCCGCAAACCGTTTCCGGTCTGCGGAGCGTCCGCATTTTGTGCTTATAGAGGATCGATTCCTTACTCGTTTCCGTACAGAGCGATCAGCTTGTTCAGATACTCGTATCTCTCCTTCGCGTAAGTCTCGGACTGATCGAACAGCTTCGCCGCCCTCTCCGGGTTCGCTCTCATCAGGGAGTTGTAGCGGACCTCACCGTTCAGGAATTCCTTGTAGTCCTCGGTCGGAGCCTTGGAATCCAGGGTGAACGCCGCCTTGCCCTCAGCCTTGAGCGCCGGATTGTAGCGGAAGCAGTGCCAGTAGCCTGCCTTTACAGCCAGCTCTTCCTCGGTCTGCGCCTTGCTCATGCCCTTCTTGATGCCGTGGTTGATACACGGAGCGTAAGCGATGATGAGCGACGGTCCCGGATAAGCCTCGGCCTCTGCGATCGCCTTGACGGTCTGGTTGAAGTCCGCGCCCATGGCGATCTGCGCAACGTACACATAGCCGTAGCTCATCGCGATGGAAGCCAGATCCTTCTTCTTCACTTCCTTGCCGCCCGCGGCGAACTGCGCGACCGCGCCGGTCGGCGTAGCCTTGGAGGACTGTCCGCCCGTGTTCGAGTAAACCTCGGTATCGAATACCATGATGTTGACATCCTGGCCGCTCGCGAGCACGTGGTCCACGCCGCCGAAGCCGATGTCGTATGCCCAACCGTCGCCGCCGAAGATCCACTGGGACTTCTTGGCAAGGTAATCCTTATCCTTCAGAACGGTCTTGCACTCGTCGCAGCCGCAAGCCTCGCACGCCGCGATCAGCTTGTCTGCCGCCGGGCCGTTCGTCACGCCGCAATCGAAGGTGTCAAGCCACTCCTGAGCGGCCTTCTTCACGTCTTCACTGCAACAATCGCAGCTAAGCAGCGAGGTCACCTTGGTCTTCAGGCCGTTTCTCAGAGCCTTCTGAGCCAGGAGCATGCCGTAGCCGTACTCTGCGTTGTCCTCAAACAGGGAGTTCGCCCAGGCCGGGCCCTTGCCCTCTTTGTTTACCGTGTACGGAGTGGACGGTGAGGAGTTGCCCCAGATGGAGGAACATCCTGTTGCGTTCGCGATGTACATCCGGTCGCCGAAGAGCTGTGTGATCAGCTTCGCGTACGGAGTCTCGCCGCAGCCTGCGCATGCGCCTGAGAACTCAAGCAGCGGCTGCTTGAACTGGGAACCCTTCACGGTGTTCTCCTTGAACTTCTCGACAACGTCCGCCTTCGCCGGGAGCTCTACCGCGTAGTCGAAATACTTCTGGCTGTCCGCGTTTGCTTCCAGATTCTCCATCGTGAGTGCCTTCGCGCCCTTCTTGCCCGGGCAGACATTCGCGCAGGAACCGCAGCCGGTACAATCCAGAGCGGATACGACCATCGCGAACTTGTAGCCGTCCATGCCGGTCATCGGAAGCGTCTTCAGTCCTTCCGGAGCCGCGGCCACCTCGTCGTCCGTCATAGCGATCGGGCGGATGACAGCGTGCGGGCAGACATAGGAGCAGCGGTTACACTGGATACAGTTCTCTGGATTCCATACCGGGATGTCCACCGCGATGCCGCGCTTCTCATATGCCGCAGCGCCCGACGGAGTCGTGCCGTCCACGTAATCCTTGAACGCGGAGACCGGAAGGTTGTTGCCCTCCTGCGCGTTGACCGCGTGCTGGATATTGTTGACGAAATCTACAACGTCCTGTCTCTTGCCGGTGACGTCCTTCGCGATGATGTCCTCGGCCTCGGCATTCTTCCAGCTCTCCGGAACCTTGATCTCAACGACCTGCTTCGCGCCCTCGTCGATCGCCGCCCAGTTCTTCTGCACAACGTCGTCACCCTTGCGACCGTAGGTCGCCTTCGCGGCAGCCTTCATCAGCTCGTTCGCCTGATCCTCAGGAATAATGTTCGCCAGCTTGAAGAACGCGGACTGAAGGATCGTGTTGATACGGGTCGGGCCCATGCCGGTCTCGATACCAATCTTCACGCCGTCGATCACGTAGAACTTGATATTGTGGTCCGCGATGAACTTCTTCACCTGTCCCGGAAGGTGCTTCTCAAGGCCTTCCATATCCCACGGGCAGTTCAGAAGGAACGTGCCGCCGTCCACCAGCTCCTGAACCATGTTGTACTTGCGCACGTAGGACGGATTGTGGCAAGCCACGAAATTCGCCTTGTGGATCAGGTACGTGGACTTGATCGGAAGCTTGCCGAAGCGGAGGTGGGACATCGTCACGCCGCCGGACTTCTTGGAATCGTAATCAAAGTAAGCCTGCGCATACATATCGGTGTTGTCGCCGATGATCTTGATGGAGTTCTTGTTCGCGCCCACGGTACCGTCCGCGCCAAGGCCCCAGAACTTGCAGTTGATCGTGCCTTCCGGAGTGGTGACGAGCGGCTCGCCCAGCTCCAGGGAAAGGTTCGTCACATCGTCCTTGATGCCGATCGTGAACTTCGCCTTCTCGGTGTTCTTGTATACAGCGACGATCTGCGCCGGGGTCGTGTCCTTGGAACCAAGGCCGTAACGTCCGGAGAAGATCGGGGTGTCGTTGAACTTGCTGCCCTTCAGAGCGGCTACGACGTCCAGATACAGCGGCTCGCCGAGCGCGCCCGGCTCTTTCGTGCGGTCCAGAACGGAGATCTGCTTCACGGTCTCCGGGATCGCCGCGATCAGAGCGTCCGCGCAGAACGGTCTGTAAAGGCGAACCTTCACAACGCCCACCTTCTCGCCCGCTGCCATCAGGTAGTCGATCGTCTCCTCGATGGTGTCGCAGACAGAACCCATGGCGATGATGACCTTCTCAGCGTCGGCAGCGCCATAGTAGTTGAACAGCTTGTAGTCCGTGCCGATCTTCGCGTTGACCTTGTCCATGTATTCCTGGACGATCGCCGGCATCGCGTCGTAGTACGGATTGATCGCCTCACGTGCCTGGAAGAAGATATCCGGGTTCTGAGCGGAACCTCTCTGGCACGGATGATTCGGATTCAGAGCCTGATCTCTCCACGCCTGCAGCGCGTCGAAATCAAGCATCTCCTTCAGATCCTCGTAGTCCCAAGTCTCGATCTTCTGGATCTCGTGGGAAGTACGGAAACCGTCGAAGAAGTTGATGAACGGAAGGCGTCCCTTAATCGCGGAAAGGTGCGCCACCGGCGTCAGATCCATGACTTCCTGAACGCTGGACTCACACAGCATGCAGGCGCCGGTCTGACGACATGCGTAAACGTCGGAGTGGTCGCCGAAAATCGAAAGTGCATGGCTCGCAAGCGCACGCGCGGAAACGTTGAATACGCCCGGGAGTCTCTCACCGGCGATCTTGTACAGGTTCGGGATCATCAGAAGGAGACCCTGAGACGCCGTGTATGTAGTCGTCAGAGCACCTGCCGCGAGGGAACCGTGCACCGTGCCGGCAGCACCCGCCTCAGACTGCATCTCGGTGACCTGTACGGTCTGGCCGAAGATGTTGAGACGGCCCTGAGTTGCCCATTCGTCCGTGGCTTCCGCCATGACAGACGACGGGGTGATCGGATAGATCGCAGCCACATCGGTAAACGCGTATGACGCGTGAGCGGCCGCATGGTTTCCATCCATGGTCTTCATTTTTCTAGCCATTTGTGATTCCTCCTTATTTCTTTTCGGGCTCGTAAGCCCAATATAATATCTCATACGAAATAATTCTAGCACAGGTTTGTTTGTTTGTCCATTTTTCTCATACGGTTTTTTCCAGTATTTTTTGTATTTTTCTGTATACACCCGGATATCGCTTCAGCATTTCCTTAAGCTTGGCCAGCTCAAAGCGCAGCAGACTCTGTCTCCTCAGCGCTCTCAGGTTGTCTCCGCTGATGTTATACTGCTCATAAGCCCTCCTGAACTTCCGCACTAGCTTCTCCTCATACTCCTTTTCTGATGTCCCTTCATAGACCGGAAGCTGTCCAAGCAGCTCGCGGTAGGTGTAGGGCTTCGCGCCGCTGTCCGGACAGATCTCCCCTTTCAGCGCCCGGAACAGGCAGCGATACACACTGACCAGATAGTCCTCGTCGTGCTTCACGCCCTCCGAGAGCGCCTTTTCCATTTTTTCCATGATCCGGCCGCTGTCAAAGTTCTCCACGTCGATCGCCCTGTCCCCGCAGCCGATATCCTCATAGAAAAACCGGACCTTTTTGTTCCAGACGAGCCCGACAGAAGGCACCTTCAGGGCATAAGAGACAATGATCGGGTGCAGACGGCAGGAAATGACCGCATCGTACGAGGAGATCCTGGCGATCAGATCCTCCGGCCTGTTCATGCCAAACACGCACTTCTTTTCATTGATTCCCTTATTCCGCACAAGGTAGTCGACGACAGCCTCATCCCCGAAATGCCCGCTCGAGAGCACCTCGTAATCATATCCCTTCTTTTCCAACGCCCCGATCAGCTCCGTCCAGAGCCTGACTGCCGACTCAAACGGAAAATTCACCCCATTATCCGGGAACCCGCTGGCGCGCAGGACAAAAAGCCCGATCTTTTTTCTCTCCCTTTTTTCTCTGGGCTGAACATATTTTGCAAATATCTTCGCCGAAAACACGGCAGGATCCGAGACCTTTTCCGTCACGATCCGTTCCTGCTCCATATAGCTGCGCAGTCCATCCAGGTCGTCTCTCGTCGTGATCTGCTTCACGCAGTCATAATTCAGCGTCTTCTTCAGACGCTGGCACCGCTCATCCCGCTCGCTGTAGCCCTCGACGCCAATCGCGGAAAAGATGACCGGAACCTTATATTTCTGTGCCAGGTCAAGAGTCGTCGCCGTTCTCTCGTAAAGGATCTGATGGTCAAAGTTGAAAAGCGGCGCTCCGCCGAACACGACCACATCCGCCCTTCGTATCGCTCTCTCCGCCTTTTCCAGCAACGCCGGATCCTTCGTCTCCACATATTTCCTTCCGACGATCTTAGCCGGACGGCTCATGATCTTATACTCGTCCTCTTCTACGCCCAGATTCGTCATGACTGCCCTGATCAGACTGACATCGCAGGCCTCTATGATCTGATCTCCGACATTGTCCGAATCCCGATTCGTCAGAAGAAGGATGCGAAACACCTTCTTCTCTTCTGCCTGTTCCATTGTCTTCGTCATCTCCATGATCCGCTCTCCCTGCGCATTGCGCTCCAAAACTGCAACAAAAATACTACAGACGCTCAAAGTCTATCATGCGCACCATGCAAAGTCAAGAAAGGCGTTTCTCTTAAAACATGTGCACATTTTCCTTGAATTTATCGGGGATTCATGTATAATAGGCAAAGAACCGACGACACCCAGAAAACAGAAAAAGAGGTTATCAGATGATCAGTGCAAACAATGTAACGCTCAGACTCGGCAAAAGGGCTTTGTTTGAAGATGTAAATATCAAGTTCACGGAGGGCAACTGCTACGGGCTCATAGGCGCAAACGGCGCGGGGAAATCCACATTTCTCAAGATCCTCTCAGGACAGTTGGAGACGACGAAAGGCGACGTCTTCATGACGCCCGGACAGCGCATGTCCGTGCTCGAACAGGACCATTTCAAGTACGACGAATATCCGGTGCTCGACACCGTCATTATGGGCAATCAGCGCCTGTACGACATCATGAAGGAGAAGGACGCGATCTACATGAAAGAGGACTTCTCCGACGAGGACGGGATCCGCGCCAGCGAGCTTGAGGCGGAATTCGCAGAGATGAACGGCTGGGAGGCAGAGTCCGACGCGGCCATGCTCTTAAACGGGCTCGGTATCGACACCGCGCTCCACTACAGTATGATGAAAGATCTCGACGGCAGTGAGAAGGTCAAGGTGCTCCTGGCGCGCGCCCTCTTCGGCAACCCGGACATCCTGCTGCTCGACGAGCCGACGAACCATCTGGACCTCGACGCCATCAACTGGCTCGAGGAATTCCTGATCAACTTCAACAACACCGTGATCGTCGTGTCGCACGACCGCTATTTTCTGAACAAGGTTTGCACCTTCATCGCGGACATCGACTACGGCAAGATTCAGCTCTACGCAGGCAATTACGATTTCTGGTACGAATCCAGCCAGCTGCTGATCCGCCAGATGAAAGAGGCGAACAAGAAGAAGGAAGAAAAAATCAAAGAGCTGCAGGAGTTCATTTCCCGCTTCTCCGCGAACGCTTCGAAGTCCAAGCAGGCGACCTCCCGAAAGCGCGCCCTCGAAAAGATACAGCTCGACGAGATCAAGCCGTCGAGCCGCAAATATCCGTATATTGATTTCCGTCCGAACCGGGAGATCGGCAACGAGGTGCTCATGGTCGAAAACCTCTCCAAGACGATCGACGGCGTCAAAGTGCTCGATGACATCACGTTCACGCTTGGGCACAACGACAAGGTGGCGCTCGTGGGCGGCAACGAACTCGCCAAGACGACCTTCCTGCAGATCCTGATGGGTGAGATCGAGCCGGACGAAGGCCACTTCAAATGGGGCGTCACGACCTCGCAGGCCTACTTCCCGAAGGACAGCACGAAGGAGTTTGACTCCGACCTGACGATCGCGGACTGGCTGACCCAGTTCTCCGAGATCAAGGACGCAACCTATGTGCGCGGCTTCCTCGGCCGTATGCTCTTCGCCGGTGAGGACGGCGTGAAGAAGCTTCGTGTGCTCTCCGGTGGTGAACGGGTGCGCTGCATGTTCTCGAAGATGATGATCTCCGGCGCGAACGTCCTGCTCTTCGACGAGCCGACGAACCATCTGGATATGGAAGCGATCACAGCCCTGAACAACGGCCTGATCAAGTTCCCGGGCGTGCTGATCTTCACCTCCCGCGACCATCAGATCGTGGAGACGACCGCGAACCGCATCATGGAGATCCTGCCGAACGGCAAGCTGATCGACAAGATCACGACCTATGACGAATACCTTGAGAGCGACGAGATGGCAAGGAAGCGCCAGGTCTACACGACCGAAGGGATGCCGGAGGACGACTGACGTGCACGAGCGGTCTGCGACCGCGAGTGACGCACAGCTCGTAGCGTAGAAATGCCGCACAGCTCAATTACACAAAAAGAGAGGGAGAAACTTTGGCAGGCGTGGCGTTCCCCTGCATCTCTTTTGACCCAACGGGTGTGTGGCTGCCACGAAATTGACCACCTCAAAGTTTCTCTCTCTATTTCTATGTATATCATAGCAAAGCTATTCTTTTTTGTAAAGAATTTTCTTCGTTCTTAGATATCGTTTCCATCTCTTATCATCTATTTTCATAAATGTGATAATGGAATTCTTGTATCCTTTCAAGCTGTTCAGAACGATCCGCTGCGTCCCCCGGCGCTTCCGCCGCCGGGCGCGGCGTGCGTCATGCTCCCGCCTCCTCCGCTGTTTCCTCCCGGAGGATCTCGCTGAATCCGCGTGCGCGACACGGTTCGGTAGAGAAAAATGTCGTTCGCGCGGGTGATGCGGAAGCTCCCCTCTCTCACATACTCTCTGGCCTCATTCTTTACACGCACGGAGCGAAGCTGCTGGAACAGCACGACCAGCGTGATGATCGCCGCAAAGAGTCCGATCCCCATCGCGAAAAAAAGGTACGTCAATGATTTTATACTGTCTTTATATGTGTGGTTCGTGTCGTACGGACTGCCTTTCGCATCCTCTTCCAGAAATTCCTCCGCGAGATCCGCAAATTTTTTAAATGCCTTTGCATACTCTCCCTCTCGCAGATGCGGCGTGATCTCATTGTCTATGACTTCAAGCCCATAATCCGTGAACGTATCGATCGCGCTGCCTCTCGTCGCCAGATGAAAGCGCCGCTCCTGCATGCTGATCAACAGGATGATCCCATCAAGGTTCTCCCCGTAGCCGTAACCGTTCTTGTAATAATACCAGTCTGTGAAACTCTGCACGTCCATCCCTTCGCAGGAATTTACCGTGGCAACGACCACGTCGCTCTGATACTCCTCCGCAATCTCTGACAGGCGCTCCTGCAGCTCCTCTTCCTCCTCATAGGAAAGAAGTCCGGCTTCGTCCGCGACTTTCGCGTCGTTGGCCGAGGCGCGCAGACCGGAACTGTTCAGGCACAATAAAACTGCCGCAAAGACTGCCGCAAACCGCAGCAGCTTCCCCACATTCTCATGACTTCTGCCCTGCTCTCTCACCCGCAGGTTTCCAACTGCCTCTGCTCCGACGGCATTTCCCAGATCCTGCGTCTGCCCGAATGCAGGAGCCGGCGTATGATTCTTTCTTTCCTTCCACATCTTTACGCGCCCCCTCTACAGCAGAAAACACAGAAGCATCCACGACAGCAGCGTAGCCGCTACGAACACGCCGCCTGCGATCCCGAACGCCTTGCCCTTGTCGGACGGCAGATTCCCGATGAATTTCCCGGTCTGCCCGTTCATGGCAAAGGTGTAGGTCTGCCCCTTATACACCGTATTCAAAAGCCAGACCGGCAGAAGCGCATAGCGGATCTTTCCCTGTTTCAATTGAATGTTCATGTGCTCCGGCACGCAGCTCGCGTACCCGGCGATCGTGTTCAGGAAGGCATTCTGCGTACTCGCGCGCATGCGGTCGTTCGCGCGCGGCGCGCATTCCTGGGCGCTCTGGTCGTATTTGTCCGCAAAATAACCTGCCAAATACGCCGTCTGGAAATCGACCGCTTCCGAATAATCGTACGGCTCAAGTGAATCCATCAGCGCATTGTCCAGCTTCAGGGAACCGTCCGCCGGAACCCTGTCGAAACTGATATCGCCGCTGCGCGCCACCAGATAGTGCTGCGTCTCCGTGTACATGTAATCGCCCTGCTGCCAGCTGTTGATCCGCGTCGCACGGCAGCGGATATCCGCCTGCGCGTCACAGTCATAGAGCCAGAACGGCACGTAAATTCCCTTGATCTCCTTGATCCGGTTCTCTCTCTTGAACATGGACGGGAGCAGAATCTTTCCCTTGAGATGCTCCCTCAACCGGTTCTGTGCCATCTTTTTGTCAAGCTTGAATGGAATCACGAAATCCGGGCGCAGCATGCCGGAGAGCTGCTTCGCGACGATCACCGCATTACCGCAGTACGGACAGCTCGAAGCCGCCATGTTGCGGTCCGTCACGATCTCGCCGCCGCAGGACTCGCATACATAAGTGACGAGGCCTTCCTGCTCACCATCCAGCTCGTCGGCACCCTGCGCGACGTTGTCCGCGTCCCAGCTGGGATCCCTGTCCTCCTCCAGATTCTCTTCGTCAAACTGTTTCAGCGTGTCCAGCTCAAACTCCGTGTCACAGTACGGACACTTCATCTTCTGCGTGGCGCTGTCAAACTGAATCGCGCCCCCGCAGCACGGACACTTATATTCCAAAATTTCCGCCATCTTTCCTCCGCTCGCCTGCCCGGCACAGACATCTGCTTCGCCTTCGCAGGCTGATGCAAATGCTATGATCACAGGTCTAAATCTGTGACCGGCGCAGGTCACCCGCCTGCCGGGAAAATCTGCGCCGATCTGTCACATCACTTTTTCACATTCATTCGGGCCGTTTTGCTCCGCACTCGGAGCAGAATTTTCCGGTATTCTTTGCCCCGCAGGAACAAGTCCAGCTGTCATCCGGTCTCTTTGCCCCGCACTCTGAACAGAATTTTCCTGTGTTCACGGCACCGCAGGAACAGGTCCAGCTGCCCTCGGGGGCCGCCTGTGCGGAAGCCGTCTGCGCCTGTGCCGCCTGCTGCTGTCCCATCGCGTACAGATTCTGCGCGTTCATGCCGCCTGCGTTCGCCGCCATATTGACGCCCATGAAACCGTTCATCGCGCCGGCGGAGTTGGAAGCTGCCGCGCGCATCGCGTCCGCCTGCGCCCCCACAAGCGTGGCCGCCGCCATCGTGGGATCGCGCATCACCGCGCTCTTCTGCAGCTGCTTGATCATATCCTCGTCTTCCTTGGAGGCCGACACGGAGTTGATTCCGAAGGACGCCACCACGATCCCGCGCAGATCCTTCCACTTCTTCGACAGCACCTCGTTGAGCGCATCCGCCAGCTCTGTCGTATGTCCCGGCAGCTCGCTGTAGCGCACGCCCTGCTCTGAGATCTTCGCAAACGCCGGCTGCAGCGCCGTCATCAGCTCCGTCTTGAGCATGCTGTCCATCTCAGAGCGCTCATACACGTCGCTGACGTTGCCGCAGACGTTCGTGTAGAACAGGATCGGATCCGCGATGCGGTAGGAATACTCCCCGTTGCAGCGGATCGAAATGTCCACGTCCAGCCCGATGTTGCGGTCGACCACGCGGAACGGAACCGGCGTCGCGGTGCCGTATTTGTTTCCCATGATCTCTTTCGTGTTGAAATAGTAGATTCTCTGATCCTTCGCCGGCTCGCCGCCGAATGCGAAACGCTTGCCGATCGCCTCGAAGGTCTTCCGGAGCGTCTCGCCGAAACCGCCGCCTAAGATGCTGGGCTCCGTCTTGCTGTCATACTCGTACTCGCCCGGCTCCGCGCAGACCTCCGCCACTTTGCCGTTCTCGACGATCATCATGCACTGTCCATCCGCCACCGCGATCACGGAGCCGTCCGTGATGATATTGTCGCTTCCATGCTTGTTCGAGGAACGCCCGGACGCGCGCTTCGCGCCCTTGCACACGAGGATATCCGCATCCATTGCCTCACAGTAAAAATACTCTTTCCACGCATCCGCAAGCGCGCCGCCCGCGGAACCCAATGCCGCCTTGATCAGTCCCATCTTTCATACCTCCGCTCTCTTTCTGAACTTTTACTTTTCCTGTGTCTCTTCCGTCTGTGTATCTTCTGTCTGTGTCTCGCTCTGCCCTTCGCTCTCCTGCGTTTCCTGTGAATCCGCTTCCGGCGACGGCTTTCGTATCTTGATGCTCTTCTCCCTGCTCACAGCCCCAAACGTCCTATTCCCGGACTCATCGCAGGCGAACGCGCGCATCTTAAATTTGTAGGTCAGCCCATATTTGTAATCGCCTGTCTCGAATTCCAGCGTATCGCCGTCCCGGATCGTCCGGACGATCTTATAACGCTTCGTCTTCGCGTTGAAACGCAGGATCTGATATCCATCCGCGCCCGGAACTTTTTTCCATGTAATGCGGAAATGCCGTTCATCCTCCGGCGCGCTTAAGCGGAAACGAACTTTTTTCGCCTTGTTGAACGCGGATACCGTCACTTCCCTCTCCGCGCTGTAGGCGCCGTATACGACCTTGCCGTTCACCTTACGGTAGGCGCGCATCCGGAAGCGATAGGTCTTCCCACTGCTGCCGTTTGCCGTCCAGGATGTCCCCGTGGTCATCTTGCACCTCTTGTAAGTTCCGCTCGCCTCATTGTACCGGAAGATCTGATAGCCGACCGCGTTCTTCACACGCTTCCAGCTGAAGCGGATCGTCTTTGTCCCGGGCACCGACACGACCGTAAGCGCAGGCGCCGCCAGTCCGTGCTTCGGAGATTCCGCCGGCTTCAGCTTCGGCTTAGACTCCCGTTCCGGTTCCGACTGAGGCGTCGGTTGCACTTCAGGCTGAGGCGTCGGCTGTGGCTCAGACTGAGGCGTTGACTGCTCCTCAGACTGTGACGTCGACTGCTCCTCAGTATCCGTATCCGGCTGTATCTCCTCCTTCGGATCTTCACCCGGAGCCGGACCGGACGGGATCGGCGTCGTCGGCAGCGGCTCCTCCTCAGGCCCCTGCGGAACAACAGGCACCGGCTCTGTCTCTTCCGGGACAGGCGTCGGCTCTTCCGATTCTTTCTGTGCCCGCGTCCCTACATATACCGTCTGGGCATTCGTCAGGGAGACCGATACCGTCTCCGCGCCACCCGCGTCCATATACTGCAATTTTGGCACGCTGTCCTCTGCGTCATCGGCCGCCACAAAGCCAACCTCCGCATAATACTGCTCATTCTCCGGCAGGTCCAGTGTACCGACCATTATATTTCCGTCCATCGTACCGTCCAGCAGAAAAATTTTCTGATTGCTCTTTCCGGACAGGACAATGTCCACAATATAATCTCCGCCATCCTCATCCCATGTGATATTCGCATCGTATGTGTTCATACGCTCCGGCGCGAACAGCGAGGAAAACGTGAAGAACGGCTGGCTCATCGCTCCCTCCTCCAGCGAGACATACAGGCTGAAATGAAGAGATGTGATGTTCTCTATGATACCCGGCAGCTCGATCGATACAGACAGATCATTGCTCCCCTCCACCGTCTGGAGAAAGGCGCCGCCCGCATCCTTCGCTGACGCCGTGATCGCGGAAAGGACGGTGACAAGCAGAACGGATATCCATAACTTCATCCACTTTTTCATTGCTGATTCCCCCTTCCTTTCCTACTCCTGCTGGATCGTCACCCCTGTCAGACTGACAGAGGGAAGTTCCTTCGGCATCTCTATAACGCCCGTATCACTGACAACGCGCTCGCCCTCCAGAGAATGTGCGTTGTCCACACGGTAGAGTTCTGCGCGCACGCCCTTGATCTTCGCAATCGCCCCTTTGTCCAGATCGCTGGGCCGCACATAGTAGATCCAGTAGCCCTCGGACACATCGCCCAGATCGTCGCCTTTCGGATCCGGCGCGAGGATGATCTGCTCCGCACGTACTTCTCCGTTTCTCGCCCCGATCACATGGCCTTCCGTGTCGTACAGCATCACGACATTGTAGGCCGGATTGCCCTTGTAGGTTCCGGCAAAGATCAGGGAACCCGCCGGGATCTTATCCGCGGCATCCTTTCCATATACAAACTCCGTCTCCAGTATTCCGACCGCCGGCCTGTCATCCTCCGCCTTGAAGAACTCAATATCGTCCCCGGACGGTCCGCAGATGTCGATCTCACTGATCGTGATCTCACCGCTCTGCGGAATCTCCAACCGGACATAACGCGCATCATGAATGCTGATCCACTTGTCTCTCTCCCTGCCATCCGCCGCGTCGAACCAGATCGTGTGGAATTGCTTCATGCAATCTTTACATCCGGTATGATCCTTCTTGACATTCGTCCAGTTCTCTCCGTCTCTGCTGACGAAAACGCTCACAGACTCAAGGTCGCTGCCCATATATCGCACGGAGGTTACCTCGGATATCTTGTGCATATCGATCGTGATCTGCGCGTTCCCCTCGGAATTCCCGCGATATGGATCGTTCTCCCGGTCGTTGTCGATGATTCGCGCGATGCTGGACTTCTTCCCGGCCGCTCCGCTCTCCTTGTCAAAGCCGCCGTCCGGATCGTCCTGATCGTACACGATATCCGTGTCATCCGCGGACGTCATCGTCGTCTCCACCGTCCACGCGTCCTTCCCGAGCGCGCCGCCGGTGGATATCTTCGCAAAGCCAGCGTCCGCCGGTTCCGAATAGTTCAGGAACTTGTCAACCGCGCGTACTTCATAGTACATCACACGGTTATCGATCGTGGAGATCGTATCCACGAACGTCGCGCTTCCGCTCTCGTCCGCCTGAATAAAGCCAACGACCTCCGACTGTCTCTCTCCATCGGAGTACATGCCCCGGATGACCTCATATCCAAGGATAAGTCCCGGATCCGCCGCGTCTGTGTTCATCGCAAGCTTCACCTGATTATCCACGGCAGAGACTTCCGCCGTCACCTGAGCCGCAAGGCTGCCCGTGTCCGCGCCCGGATGCGCCGCCCGGTAGTCCCGCGCGTCGTCGTTCACATAGTAGAGCGCCTTCTGTTCGTCCTCGAACTGCTGCGCGTACTCCAGCGTGATCTCGTCCGGCGCCATGCCCCAGCGCTCGAAGAAACTCAAAATGTTCTTCTCCGCCGCCGCGCACGATAAGCGCATCAGATTCTGGTCCACGCTCTTGCCCAGCGTCAGCTCCTTCGCCTTCTCCTTGTCCGCGCTCTTCGGCGCCGCTTTCGGATTTCTCGCGTAAGTGTCCACGCGGGCAAAGAACAGATTGTCAAACTGATCCCGATAGTTCTCAAACAGATGCCGATCTTCCTGATCGTCGTATGCCAGGTGCAGCTGCCAGTACAAAGCCAGCTGAACGCCGACGTTCGGATGCCGTCCGACCGCGCCGGAGGTCACCTTCTTATAGACGTCCTCATATTTAAACCGCGTTCCGTTCGTCTTCCTCGTGATCAGCTGCGCGAAATAGTTGTTCGTGATCTCCGCGATCGCGTAGGACGACTGGTTGATATCGTGCCCGATCTCGTGGGCAATGCCCCAGCCGAAGCTATCCCAGCTCTGCGCCGCGCCCGCGACATTCGTCTGATCCCACTCGATTCCGATGTGGTTGCCGGACGCGTACATAAACGCTCCCGCGAACATTCTCATATAGCGAATGTTCAGATGCTGCGACGGCAGCTGATTCGCGCTCCCCGCCGAAGCGTCGCTCGTCAGTCCTTTGTGCTGGTAAAACAGCTTCATCATCTGCTCCATCGCATCCAGCGACCTCTCCAGCTGCGCTGTCTTATCACCCGCGCCGGAGATGGCGTTCCACACCTGCGTGGCCGGGACGGAGTACATCATGTGCTCCATCATCAGATCCGTCGCGTTCAGAATACAGTTTTTCTCATTGTACGCATAGTCTACATTGGCCTTGCCCTTATGGTTCGCCTCGTGCTGTGCGGAAATCGTCTGCACATACTGCTCCAGCTCCGCGACATACGCGGCGATCGCAGCCGTTTTCTCAGCTCCCTGCTTTCGGTAGATATTCAAGACCGGAATCTTTACGCCGCCGTTGATGCGGATCCCGTATTTGTCCGAAGGATTGTTCCCATCGTAGGCAACGTAGATCTGCCCGCCGCGCTCAAAGTCGTTGCCGCTCATCTTCGGAACGATCACCTGATT
This sequence comes from uncultured Lachnospiraceae bacterium, assembly GCA_947626285.1. GTDB lineage: Bacteria > Bacillota > Clostridia > Lachnospirales > Lachnospiraceae > Choladousia. The sequence goes on along the minus strand of CANQRR010000001.1, from coordinate 51,760 downwards.
CCGCCCGACCTTCAAAGGCGCGCTCTGTGCCGCCAGAGAGTTCGCCTCCGCGTGATACTGAGTAAAGACCAGCCGCAGGTTCGTGCTCTCGCCGATGTTCTTCACATTGTGGCCGACATAGACCACCAGCGTCTCGCCGGTCGCCGCAGTTCTCCCGACCGGCTGCCAGGCGTTCAATCCGCCGAAGCCAAGCTGTCCGTCCCTGCGCGCCGTGATCCTGCTGTCCACCGCGATTACCGGATCAAGCTTCATCTCCAAAAGCTCCCGTGCCGCTTTCAGTTCAAGCAGCAGAGAATCGTACAGCGGGTGGAATTCCCCGTTCACATCCGGAATGTTCAGCCTTCTCTCCAGCTCGTCGATCTCCTCCTCTGTCACGCCGTCGCGCAGCGTCGTGTGCATCGCGTCCGTGTACAGATTCATGATCTCATCGTCCAACGGATCGTATTCATGGAAATGAATCTCACCGATCTTCAGATCGATGCTCGCATAGCCTGTCCCGATACAGAGCTGAACCTGATCCGCCGTCACCGCCTCGTGGAATTTCACGATGTAGTACGGGCGGTTGTTCTTGTCCAGCCTTCGGATCAACGAGTTCTCGACCACAGCGCCGCCGACCCCGGTATCGGAATTCCAGTATACGACCCTCGCCCGCTCCGGGTTCCCGGTGATGTCCGCCGCCGTGAAGGTCAGATAATTCATACGGTATTCCCGGTCCAGCGTGACCGTGACGCCTTTGCTGTAATCATTGACCGGGTAGGCGACTCCGTCGTCCCAGTCATTTTTGATCCAATAGGAAACGTAATCGTCGTCCGCTACGCCGTACGCCCACTGGCTGTTTGAGAGCGGCGTACCCTTGATGGATGGCTGCTCCCCTGCCTCTCTCTTCGCGTCGTCCAATCGGCTCTCCACCATCTTCTGACTCCGGTGATTGCCGCAGATCGCGCTCACGATATGGGCGCTCAAGACGCCCTGACCCTGAGACGTATTGATCAGCCGATACTGCGGCAGCAACGGCGTATCTCCGCTCTCTGTCGTGGCAAGCGCCGTGATGGATGGACTGCCCCAACCTTTTTCATTCCAACCGATCACATAGAGCTCATACTCTGTGCCATTGTCCAGCCCGGTGATCGTGTAACTGTTCCTGTCGAGGCAGCCTGTACCCTCCTGCGTCTGCGCGAAATCCCGCACGACCGGATAGAAATCCCCGCCCGCCTCTTTTCTCCGATAATAAACCATATAGCCGTTCGCGTCGTCCATGTCCTTCCACGTCACATGGATCGAGCGATATCCTCCGGTCGCCACGACGTTGTCCACAGAAGCCGGCGTACTGCCCGGCTGTGGAATCGGCTTCACGACATCGGACCAACCGCTTTTCCACTCGCCGTTGACCGAGCGCACTTTCACGGTATACTCGGCAAAGTTTTTGATCGGTTTGTCCTGAATCGATACGATCGCGTACTGCGTTCCGCTGACATACAGGCACTGCTCTGCCTGACCCTCCTGTCGTTTGACCGGTCCGGACACGTAAAGCTCATAACCCGTCACATTTGTCTGAGGCGTCCAGCTCACGAGAATCTCCTCATTCCCTACCCCAGCCACGTTTAATGTCGGCGTAAAGAGCTCCGGCGCCGGAATACGATCCGCCATATTGTTTACAAACTCGACCTTCGCGATGTCGACCAGCTTCTCTTCCTTTTTCGTCGTCCCGGTAATCTTGATCGTCACGCGTTTCACGGCAAGCTGCCCGCCAAAGTCAAGAACAAGCGAACCGTCCGGCTCGACATGCGCCGTGCCTGTAGATATCCGGGACGCCTCCATAAACATCGCGGGCTGTGCCGCGCCGCTCAGATCGACTGTCAGAAGCCCTTCCTGTACGTTTCCTTCCGCGTCCTTATAGCTGTACTCTACCTGCGCTTCACCGGCTGCGATCTCGCTGCCGGACGCCTTTCCGTCCTCCGACTTGACCGGAGCCTTGATCGTCATGCCGCCAAGCTGCGGAAGACTGTCGATATCGACTTTCTCTTTATCCTGCGCGAACGCAAAGCCGACCGTCACAGGGTTCGCTTCTGAGATCGCGGCATCCTGCGCCGTCGGCGCAAGCTGTGTCATCCCTGCGTCGCTCAGCAGGTTTTCCGCGCCGTCTATATTTGTCCCTGGATCCGCGAGCACCTCCTGAGGAAGGGACTGCAGCATGACCGTCGCCTCCTGCGACTCTCCTGCGCTCTGCACCGCATACTGCAGATCTGCGATATCCACGATCTCATCCATCGCGTCGTTCAGATTATAAAAAGGGTCCAAAGGAGTGCTGCGCATCGCGCCAAGGATCTCCTTGACATCTTCCTGCGTGACATCGCCGTCTCCATTCACATCCCCCAGGCGCAGCCAGCCCTTCTGACCGGTCGCTCCTTTGTCCGTAGTGCTTCCGGTTCTGACATTCTCGACCTCAATCCGCGCAGTCTGGTGCTGTCCGACCGTGACTTCCTGCGTATAAGACGCAAATTTGTCTGCGCTGACCGTTACCGTATATGTGCCCGGAGTGACCTCAAACCGCGCCACATCCGAACTGCCTCCCGCATGAGGCAGGGCAAGCGTTCTCATCCCGCTCACAGGCCCCGTGACCGCCACCGTGTAAGTGTGCTCACGGACCGCCGGATGCGAGGCCGTCAGTTTCACCTCCAGAAACGACTTGCCTGCCAGCTCATTCGACGCAAGCAGCATCAGTCCAGCCGTCTCCGTCATGCTTTCTTCCTCTAATGTAAACTCCAGCCCGGATTCCGATTCCGATTCTGACTCCGTCTCCTCCGTCAGCTCAAGCACCGGCTGAATCCCATCCAGAAAAATCTCATCCTCAACAATCACCACGTCGTCTGCAGGCTCATCCGCAAGCTCTGCTTCTGTCATATCCGTCGACGGCTCAGCCGATGTCTCCGGCGATGGTTCTGTCAGCGTCTCGCTCGACGATTCCTCCGACTCTCCCGCAGTTTCCGGCGTCTCTGCCGATTCCGGCGATTCTACTGATTCCGGCAATTCCTCCGTGTCCAAAGGCTCACTCTGATCGGAAGCTTCTGTCCCGGAAGCGTCGAAGCTCGGATCAGCCGGATCTTCTACGGACACAAAAATATCCGGAGAGCTCCCATTTTGCGGATCCCCGGTTCCCTGTTCTTCCCATGTCTGAATGCTGCTCTGCGGCTGTACGGAATCTCCCTGTCCAGGATCGATCCCTTCCCCTGCCATTCCGCCGTTCGTCTCCTCCGGCAAAACGATCTGCTGCTCTGCCGCTGCAGCAGTAAAAGCGGAGCCCGCCACTGGCTGTACCACAAGCAAAGCGGCAAGCACGATTGCCAACCGTCTTTTCATAGCTATTGTCCCCCTTATTTTTATATCCCCTGTTTCCCTTCTGCGTTTCACGGCGATCCGGCGTACTCCGGCAGCCGCGATCCGCGAATATACACTGTCGCTCTCCCCGCTTGTGTATATATTTTTTAGAAGTATACCATATCTAGTATATTTTAACAACTACATTTTCTATTTGAGGACCCTAAATGGGGAATTGATTTTTCAGAAATTTGGGATTATGATAAGTAAAATGTTATTGAGAAAAGAGTGTGACCATATGAATCGAAATACAAATACAGACCATCGGCAAAAACTTCTGCTCATCGACAGCGATGTACAGAACCGAAAGGAGCTTTGCGCGCTTCTCGCCGATGAATATCGTTTTATAGAGTTTGACAGCGTCCAGGAGGGAAAAGCCTTTCTGGAGGAGAATGGAGCCGTCGTCGCGGCGGTGCTGCTGAGACCGGATGCAGCTTCTGCCGCTGAGGACGATTTTCTGGAATATGTCCGGGGCAAGGCCGACTTTTCGACCATTCCCGTGCTCATGCTGGTCGACGATGTCATCGCGGCGGAGGCATCCGGCAGGCTCGGACACGGGTTCGTCGACTGCATCGGCCGGCCCTACTATCCCGCCATCATCCGGAACCGCATTTCCAACGCGATCATGCTCAAGGATTCGCTGACCTTCTATGGCATTGAAAAGATGCTGAAAGCGCTCCCCTCGAATATTTATCTGAAGGACAGGGAAGGGCGGTACATCTTCGCCACCCATTACTGGCACCATCTGGATCACTCAAACGATCCGGACTGGACGATCCGCGGAAAGACCGATCCGGACATCCGCAAGGATAGGGAAAACGCCATCGCCGCCCAGCAGAAAGACATGGAGATCATGGAGACCGGGAAGGGCGCATCCTACACGATCGAGATCAACGCGGACGGAATGCAGGAATTTTTTGACATAGTCAAGGAGCCGATCTTTAACGACGACGGCGACATCGACGGCATCATCGGGCTGGTCCACGATGTGACGGAGCACGAGATGCTGAAACGGGAATTCCACAGGCAGGCGACGACCGACGAGCTGACCGGCCTGCACAACCGTGCATATTTTTACGAATATATGCGGGAGCTGTCGAAAAAGGACCTTTTCCCTGTCAGCATCATCTCCACTGACTGCGACAATCTGAAAAAGATCAACGACACCTACGGGCATATGGCGGGCGATGAATATCTCCGGATGTCGGCGCAGCTCTTCCGGAGCGTGCTCCCGTCCGACTGCGTGATGTTCCGCATGGGCGGCGACGAGTTTCTTCTGCTGCTCCCCCGCACCACCGCGCAGCAGGCCGCTGAATACGTCGCGCAGATGAAGCGCGCCGAAGAGCAGTTCCACATCGGAAGCTGGCAGCTCAGCATTTCTTTCGGCATCGCCACGCTGAACAGCCGGGAGGACTCTCTCGAAAGCTGCATCAGCCAGTCCGATCAGGAAATGTACCGGGAAAAGAAGGAAAAGCACAGGGCTGCCAGGGAATAGCCGTTTGGTCTCCAAACAGCGCTGTTTTCCCATGACAGCCCTCTTTCCTTTCTCCCGCGGATCAATCGTCCCATGTCACATTTATCGTAAATGTGACGCTTGACTTCGTCTTCCCATTCACCACATACTTACAGGTAATCTTTGTCGTCCCCGCCTTTTTGGCATAGAATTCGACTTCCCTGCCGGTTTTTCGTCCATATGCAAAGTCTGCGACGCTTTTGTCCGCGATCGACCACTGCAGCTGGCTATCCGGAATCAAAGAACTGCTCTTCTTTACCTCCAGATCAAAATCTTCTCCCGCTTCCTCATGTTTGGTCTTGCCGCCCTTTGCCGTGATCTTGCCCGCAGATGCCGAAGCCTTCTTCACCTTGATCGTGATGGTATCCTTTACCTTCTTCCCCGCAGCGCCGTTCACAAACACCTGAACCTTGGCGGTGCCGGTCTTCACTGCCTTGAGTTCCGCCTCATCGCCGTATTTCTCGTAGTCGACAAACTTGACGACGTTCTTCCCGCTTATGATCTTCCATTCCAGGTAATCATCCTCCGCACCCGGGTTTACACGGGCTTTCAGCTCAAAGCGCTCGCCCTTCGCTACGGTCTTCTTTCCGATGGACTTGTTCTGCCCATTGACGATGGTGACCTCCGTCGGCACGCCCGGCGCAGCAGCAGCCACAGGAAGCAAACCCAGCATCCAGGTCAAAAGCACACAGAAAATCGGAATGGTAAGCAATATTCTTTTCTTGTTCATAGCCACAACCTCCTTTCGTTCTCAATTTAAAATTATCAAATCATTCTGTTTTTGTCAATATATCCTCTACATTTTCTTCGCCTTCTCATGAGCCAGAAACGCGAACACCGTCGCAAAAGAGATCAGCATGACCGCTCCTTTCACAATCAGCTCAATCCGCGATCCATCGAAGTAATACTCCGCCAGCCAGAACGGAGGAATCGAGCAGGCTGCCGCGATCAGCCAGTTAAACTTGCTCGTCAGAACCCGCGCCAGTCCGTCCATAAAATCCTTCCGGCTCACGGAACTTTCCTCTTCCTGTGCGGAATCCATCCCGTACTCTTCCTTTTCTGCCCGCCTCTTTATTCTGCCCAGTTCGATCACAAAAAATATCACATAGCAGAACACAAACAGCAACGGCAGATAAATATACATCGGAAGCCGAATCAGCGCCGCTGGAAACAGCCGCGGCAAATGCACATAGATTCCCCACAGCTCAATGCACGCCACATAGAACCAGTTGTTGTCGAAAACCGCCTTTAGAGCATCAGCGATCGGATCTGACGATCTCATAGCTTCGCCTCCCTGCAATAGATAACCTGTCCCCGACTGATATCATCAAAAATGTGATTCTTTGTCTTTCTGTCGTTTCTAGAGTAAAGCAAATCATAATTTTGAAATCATCCAAACCGATATACTTTTTGACTATGCCAAAATATATTTTCATTAACTTCTTAAAAAGTATATCTTATCAGCAAGATAATATCAATCACTTCAAACAGATATTTAAATTTTTTCACCCTACCGCATTCGTGATCTCCTTTTCTGTGGGCTTTCTCCACTGGCCGATCACCAGTCCCTCCTTGTTGTAAATATTTCCATCCGGATACTTATAAGAGCCCTCAGGCGGGATCCACTGTCCATCCAACGTCGTCTTTCCGAACAGTTCTTCTTCCTCCTCTTTCGTCTTTGGAATCGGCGGCAATGACCCGTTTTGCGTCGAAGTCGCCTCCGATTCCTGCTCTGTCTCACACTCTATTATGATCCCGGTCTCAATCTCAGATACGTCCTCCGGAATATCCTGCTGCTCCCCTCTCTTAACTCCGCAGCCGCTGCACAGCAAACAGACCAAAGTAACTGAAAATGCAAATTCCCTTATTTTCCGACGCTTCATCCCTCACAAGCCTCCCTCTGATCCGGCTACTCTTCCCTTTGGGCTGCAACGGTTTCATCCGCGACATACTCCTCTAACGTGATCCCCCTGCTCATGATCTCCTGCGCGGCTTCCACGCCCACATAGCGAAAATGCCAGGACTCGTAATCTACCTTCGTGATGTCCTCCTTGCCGCGCGGATAGCGCAGGATGAACCCGTATTTGCTGCAATTCTCCTGCAGCCACTTGCACTCCGGCGTATCCTCCTGCTGCGCATCTAGCACCTGGTAATCCAGTGAAACGATATCCGCCGCCAGCCCCGTCTCGTGCTCGCTGTGTCCCGGCGGCATCGTCTCGCGGGTCTCCTGGTCGTACGCCTGCTCCCAGGTCAGCCCCTCGCTCTCCATCGACGCCGCAATGTCCTCTTCCAGAAGCTTCTTCTGATATTTGGAATCCCGATAGCCGGAGGCCACGACGAACTGCAGCCCCTCCTCGGACCCGTCCGTCAGCATCATCTTCAGCGCCGGATACATTTCCTCCGCAACCGCGCAGGACTTGTTCTCCAGCCAGTGCAGCCGCGGCAGATAATTCTTCGGGATCGGGTGATCCTTGTTGACCAGCATCAGCAGGTCAGCCTCCTGTCCGCTCATGTTCACGGCGTCGTCGCCCCGGTCCTCCCAGATCCAGAAGAGACCCGAACTCGTCTCCCCTGCTTGCCGGTAGCGCAGAGTTCCGGCCACCACCCCGGCCAGCAGCACCGCCAAGATGCCCAACGCAATGCGCCGTCCCCTCCTGTGCCGAAGTTCATGACCGTCCTGCTTCTCGCTCTCGGCAAGCAGCATCTGATTCTCCGCCAGCTCCCTTTTCCGTTCTTCCTTTCTTTGCATGCGATCCATATCCTCAAAATACCTCCAGGCGTCTTCCTTCATCCACAGAGAGGATAAAACTCACATGTATCAGATTTTGCACAAAATTGTATCAAAGTTGTATCATCACAAGTATTTTCTTCAATTTTCTTGGAGCATGTCATCCGCCCCGAAAATTTTCAGCCTTCAAAGGCCATGCCTGCGCTTCCATACTCCTCCGCTGCCTCCTGTCCGTTATCTCCGATGATCGCCTGTTCTTCCGCTTTTTCTTTCTCTGCCATGTCGTACGCCTCGTCATCCGGCAGCGCTTTTTCCGTCTCTGCTGCTCCGGGATAGCGCAAGGTCTCAAGCGTTTCCGGATCCCCCACCGCATACGCGACCACCAGGGCATGCCAGTCCGCCAGATTATCCGGGAATCCTTCCCAGCTCCCATAGGTCGCTGCAAAATCGCTGACAAGGTTTCCCCACTCATACGCGCCGTACGTCACCGCGAATCCGATGCCGATATCCTGACCGTTCTGCCTCTCTTCCGTATCATAATCCGCACTGATCAGCTGGCGATGCGCATGTCCCGTAAACGTCTCAAATGAAAGCTCAACGTCAAGCGCCAGGTTTCCGAACTGCCTGCGAGGCTCCATCCCCTGCGCCCCGCAGACCGCCGCGAAATCATAGCGCGACGCATCCGCCGGACGGACATTCTGCTCAAGATCCTCAGATATTTTCGAATAAACCTCGTACATGTCCTCGTATTCATCGGCTTCCACCATCAGATTCAGAGTGTCCGGATCGATCCCCTGATCGGCCATCAATTCCATCTCGTACTCTGCCATTGCCCCAAATGATTCGAAGCCAAGGTCCTCCGCGATCACGTCCAACATCGCCGGTCCGCTCACGGACGCGTAGTAGATCATTCCTACATCCGCATCCGCCACAAGCGTGACCGCGTAGCCGTCTACCTCATGAAAACGAAAACAATAGGCCTGCAGCATCGCGTTGTCCAGATAGACGATGGCTGTGGCAGCCGCCAGAAGATTGTCCGGGGCAATCCCCGACAGGCATTCTCCCGGAAACAGTCCCGCCTCGCACCAGTCCTCCATCTCGTCGCGACACCGATCGACCATCTCTTCCGTGGGCGTACCAAGTCCCATATAAGCGCCATTGTAATCCCAATCCCAGGAAAAGTGCGCCATATTCTCAAACATCTGCAGACGCCCCGCGATGTCAAGCGAAGCCGTGTCAAGAAACTGGATATTTTCCCTCCTGGAGAGCACCACGCGCTCCTGCGTCTGCGCGTCCTGCCATCCGGCGTACAGCCCCGGCAGGAACCACGCGACCGCCACGGACGCCAGGAGCGCCAGAATACCCGCCGCATATTTCAAGATCGTCTTCCAGCCTCCGCGCCTCGGCATGTGTACGCCTCCCTTCTGCCGTCCGTATCCTGAGATTCAGGTCCCGTTTATGGTCCCACAATCCAATCGCTCCCCACAGACCCTCGAATACATCAGATAAATCCTGTAGTTTATGGTCCCACGACCCAATCGCTCCCCACCGACAGCGGCATCCCATTCAAATCTTTTGCGCAGCGCTCTCTTCGCCAGTTTTCTTTTCCCGTGCCGTCCTTCTTGGCGAACGCGCTCTCCTCCTGTCCCGGCTCCGCCTTTTCCCGCGCGCCTCCTCCGGATAGGAGAAACGCACCGTCACCTTCAGCCCTGCGCCGGGTTCGCTCTCCATCTGCCAGACCGCCCGGTGCAGCTCCACGATCTTCTGGCACAGCGCCAGGCCAAGTCCCGCGCCGCCTTCCTTGCGGGCACGCGACTTATCTACCATGTAGAACGCCTCCGTGATCCTTGAGAGCTCCTCGGGCGGAATTCCCCGCCCTTCGTCCTCCACGCTGACCGCGTAGCTGTCGGGCAGGCGCACGCCAATCACCCGGATCCGCTTGCCGGGATCAGACGCCTTGCGCGCGTTGTCGATCAGATTGATGAATAACGATATGAGAAGATCCCGATCCCCATAGATATAGCCGTCCTGCGCCTCCGTCTGTATCGTGATCTGTTTCTCAAGCAGCGACGGGAGCACCGTTCGCTCCACCTCATGCAGCAGTTCGCCCGCGCGGATCTCCCGCAGCAGAATGTCCTCCCGTCCGGCCATCGTCAGATCGAGCAGCTTGTAGGACAGCGACTGCAGCCGTTTTCCCTGCCGGAAAATATAGTCCGCGCACATGTCCGTCTCCTCCGGCGACAGCTCCATCTGCCGGATCGTGTCCGCGTACCCGATGATCGAAGTGAGCGGCGTCTTCAGCTCGTGCGCAAACGCCGCCGTAAACTCTTCCTGGCGCATTACCTCGTTCTGCAGCTGCTCCATCTGCGTATTCATCGTGTTCGCCATCCAGTTGAAGTCCTCTGCCAGCCGCCCGATCTCATCCGTGCTCCTGATCTTCACGCGCGCGTCGTACCGCCCCGTCGCAAAGCGCCTGGTCGCGCTGGAGAGCTTCTGCATATTGCGCATTACCAGAAACAGCGCCAGCAAAATCAGTCCGCCCACCAGCACGGACACGATCAGCACACCGATCTGGTACCGCGCGTACATCGCGGAACGCTCCGCATAAATCTCTGAAATATTCCGCGTCGTCTCGATCAGATCGCCGGAGCTGCTTCTCGCCAGAACGGCAAGATAGGTCTCGCCGTCCTGCCGCACGATCTCATACCCGGCGTTGTTCTCCTCATCAAGCTCGTCCGCGATCGTGTGTCCCACGCGCAGGCCATTGTCCTGATACAGGATCTCCCCGTCTTCCCCGTAGATGCGCGCGTTCCCGCTCAGCTCGTCGCGGCGTCCGTGGAAGCTCTCGACCAGCTGCTTTGTCGACGCCTGCGCCCGCTGCTCATCTGAAAGGCTGTGCAGCGTCAGCTCATAGGAATTCTGAAACATCTGATTCTCGATCATGCAGCGCTCCACCTCGCGGTCCAGGCTGCCATTGAAATTGTCCTGGATCATCCACAGGCCGAAAAAGGTCAGAAAGAGCACAAAGATCGGCGTCGTGATAAAAAAGATCTTCCACGATAAGCGCATCGCATGCTCCTCCTTTCCCCCACATGATCACATATCTGAAAAGCGGTAACCCACCTTGTAGATCGCTGTGATATGGTCTTCCAGCCCCAGCTTCTTCTTCAGACGCTGCACATGCAGGTCCACGGTCCTGCCGGTCCCGCTGTACTCGCCGCCCCACACATTCTCGTAGATCGTCTCGCGGTAAAGCGCGCGGTTTTTGTTGCGCACAAAAAGCAGAAGCAGCTCGTACTCCTTCGTCGTCAGGTCGACCGGACGTCCGCCCTGCAGGACGGTTCTCGAATCCGTGTCGATCTCGATATCCAGGATCCGTATCCTGCGCTCGGTCTTCTTATACCTGCGCAGCACCGTCTCCACCCGCGCCAGAAGCTCCGCGATCTCAAACGGCTTCGCGATGTAATCCTCCGCGCCCAGCTTCAAGCCCTTCACCTTCTGCTGCGTCTCGCCCATCGCTGTCAGAAAGATGACCGGAATGTCCATCGTCTTGGCGTACTCCAGCACCTCGTAACCGTTCAGCTTCGGCAGCATGATGTCCAGCAGGATCAGGTCGAACGGGCGGTTTTCAATCGCGTTCGCCGCCTCCTCCCCGTCCGAAGCCACCTCGCACTGGTACCCGGCTTTCACCAGATTCATGCGGATCAGATTGGCGATCGCCTCCTCGTCGTCTACGATCAGAATCTTAATCATATCAAAAACTCTCCGTTGTATGTTCTCTGTTGTATTCCCTGCTGCATTCTTTATTGCATTTCTCTATTACAGATTCTGTCTCATGCTCTGAATTCATTGTCGCACAGACCGTTTTTATCCTATCACAGTTTCCGGACACTCACAAGCGCGGTGGAAAAGCTTATATTAATCTTAAGAAATGGAGGGCGCAAGGAATCCTTCTCCGATCACCTCATTCGACTCCACGATGATCACGAACGCGCCCGGATCCACCTCGTGCGCGCGCTTCCGAATCGCGTACATTTCCTTGTTGTTGCTCGCGCAGAGCACCACCTGCTTATCGGCTCCGGAGTAGCCGCCGGTCGCCTTCAGGATCGTCGCTCCGCGGCCCGCAATCTCATCCACGGCGCGCACCATCTCCCTTGGAAAGTCCGTGATAATCATTGTCAGCTTGCCGCCTCCGCCGTAGAGCAGCTTGTCCATGACGCGGGAATAGAGATAGGCCAAGATCCAGCCGTAGATTGCCGCGTCCACACTTCCCAGCAAGGCCGCGCCCGCCCCGATCACCGCCGCGTCCTGCACCAGAGCGATCCTGCCGACCGACAAATGCGGCTTGTAGTGGTGCACCGTCATGATGATAAAGTCAAACCCTCCCGTCGATGACCCGCGCATGAAAACGATCCCGTAGCCGATCCCGCAGAGCACGCCCGCACAGATCGCGGCAAGCAACAGTTCCCCGTGATAAGCGGGAAGCCTCGGTCCTAACACATTCATGATCGTCGATGTGATCAGCACAGTCTTTATCGAACGCAGATAAAAATGACGCCCCAGCGTGTGGTAACAGGCAAGCGCGATCGGGATATTCAGCAGGATCGTCATCGTGCCAACCGGAATGTCAAACAGGCGGTACGCGATCAGCGCCAGCCCGGACACCCCGGACATCGGAAACCCTGCCGGTATCGCGAAACTGTAGATCGCCGCCGCCAGCAGGACGCCGCTGCAGACGTCCACCAACACATCCAAAACCCACCGGCTCATTATCCGGTTCTTTTTTTCCTCTCCCATACAGACCTCTTTCTGTTACTCTGACTATTCCTTTTTCAAGTTTCTTTGCCTAAAACATTTCCCATTTTTCACAGTGGTAAACCATATCTATCAAAAAACGCTTCACACACTTTGCCATGAATCACGATCTATTTCAGGCACAAATCTCAAACGTTCAAAGCGCTCCGACTCTCTTATTAGACGACACAGCACAAACATCATTTTTCCGATAGGCCACGGACTCCCAATAAAAAGGGCTGTCCGCGGAGCAAACCGTTTTGATTTCCGGTATGCTTCGGGAACAGCCCTCTTTTCACCTGTTTTGTTATCCGACGCTTTCGCGTCTTTCCGATATCTTTGTGACTTTCCGGTGTCTTCGTGCCTTTCCGATATCTCTATGCCTTTTCTACGCTTCTTTCCGGTTCGGCTGCTTGACGATCTCCGGTCTCGGTGAGATCTCTCCGGCCTTCGTCAACGCGATCTTCGTCATCAGCGGGCCCGCCAGCTCATAGATGAGCACAGAGAACAGCGTGATGTTCCGGATCAGCCGTCCGGCCTCGCCCATCGTCTCGGTCACGGTCATCGACATGCCAAGCGCCACGCCCGCCTGCGGGAGCAGCGTGATGCCGAGGTATTTGCGGATCTCATCGCTGCACTTCATCCAGCGCGATCCGAAATAGGCGCCGATGTATTTGCCGAAAGAGCGGAACACGATATACGTCACGCCGATGCCGACGATCGCCACATTCGCGAACACGCCGAGCTCCAGCTCCGCGCCGCTTAAGACAAAGAACAGCACGAAAAGCGGCGCCGTCCACTTGTCCGCGCGCGCCATCATATCTTCTGAGAAGTCACAGATGTTGCAGAACACGGTGCCAAGCATCATACACACAAGCAGCGAGGAGAAACCGATCTTCAGCCCACCGACCTCAAACTTCGCCATCGACAGCGCCACCGTAAACAGCACAAAAGTGATGATGATCGACAGACGGCGGCTGTTCGACTCGAAATACCGCTCCGCCACAGTCAGCAGCGCGCCCATCACAGAACCCAGAATCAGCGACAGGATTACCTCAAGCAGAGGCTCCACCAAAACCGACACCACGCTGATCGATCCGCTCTCCAGCGCCGTAGCGATGCCGGTCGATACCGCGAACACGACCAGTCCGATCGCGTCGTCCAGCGCGACGATCGGAAGCAAAATCCGTGTCAGCGGTCCATCCGCCTTATACTGCCGCACGACCATCAGCGTCGCGGCCGGAGCCGTCGCCGTCGCGATCGCGCCCAACACCAGAGCCATCGATACGCTGATCACATCCGGCATCAGACAGTGCAGTCCAAGCATCGCCAGATCGACCAGAAACGTCGCCGCGAGCGCCTGCGTAAACGCAATCACGGTCGCCTGCCGCCCGATCTTCCGGAGCTGCGGAATGCGGAACTCGTTTCCGATATCAAACGCGATAAAGCCGAGCGCCACATCGCAGAAGACCGAATACTCCTTCACATTTGCCGCGTTCAGAAAACCGAGGCCCGCTATGCCGAGCTGTCCCAGCACATAGGGCCCCACCAGTATGCCTGCCACGAGGTACGCGGTCACGGCCGGGAGCTTCAAAAGCTTCGCCACACGCGACATCAGAAGTCCCGCCATCATCGCGACACTCAGGCTGAATAATTGTTCCATAATATGTCTCCTCTTTCCCTTTTCTCATTGATTCCCGCTAAATTATAGCGCAGGAATGAAAAAATTCAAGAGGAAATTTCCTTTACAGATACTGTTCCAGATCCTTGCGGTCGTTTGAGAACTGGTACGCCGCCTGCGGGGTGATCGTTCCCTGATTCACCAGACGGCACAGCTCGCTGTTCAGCGTATGCATGCCGAAGGCCGCGCCGGACTGCATCGCCGTCCCCATCTGATGCGCTTTGGCCTCGCGGATCAGGTTCAGCACCGCGTCCGTCCCCACCAGGATCTCAGTCGCCGCGATACGGCCTCCGCCGCTCGCGAGTGGAATCAGACACTGCGTCACGACGCCGTTCAACACGCCGGAGAGCTGAGTGCGCACCTGGTTCTGCGTCTCGGACGGGCAGGCGTCTATGATACGGTCCACGGTCTGCGCCGCGCCCGTCGTGTGCAGGGTAGACAGCACCAGATGGCCTGTCTCAGCCGCCGTCAGCGCCGCGGAGATCGTCTCATAGTCACGCATCTCGCCCACGAGGATCACGTCCGGGTCCTCACGCAGGGCGGAGCGCAGCGCGGACGCGAACGACACCGTGTCGTGCCCGACCTCTCTCTGGTGGATCAGGGATTTTCTCGTCTCGTATACATACTCGATCGGGTCTTCGATCGTGATGATGTGGCGTGCCTCCATCTCGTTGATGTGGTCCACCATGGCCGCCAGCGTCGTGGACTTACCGCTTCCGGTAGGCCCGGTCACAAGGATCAGTCCCCTGGGCTTCTCCGCCATCTCTCTGAGCACATCCGGCAGCTTCAGCTCCGCCAGCGTCGGAATCGTATTGTTCAGCAGACGGATCGTAGCCGCGGCCTTGCCCTGCTGCATGAACACGTTGACCCTCTGCCGGTTGCCGTCTGAGGTCGTCAAAGAGAAGTCAATGTCCGTCCCCTCCGCCAGAAGCGCTTTCTGCTTCTCGTTCATCATCGACATGATCGCGGCCCGCGTCTCCTGCGGACTCATCGGGATGCCCGCGCTCGTCATCGACCCGTGCACGCGGAACACCAGATCCATTCCCTCCGAGATATGCACATCCGAGCAATTCCTGCTCCGCGCCTCCAGTACGATTTGATCTATTGTCATTTTCTTTCTCCTCCTACTACATTATTTAAATTCATATTTAGTAAACTTCAGACGGAACCGCACGGTACCCTTCCTGGGAACTTTCCCGGCAAAACTGTAGATACACGTCGGAAAACGGAAGACCTTCTTTTTTCAGTTTGTGCCGGAAAAGCCCCGGAAATCCCTGCGGTTCCTGTTTATCTAAACACGAATTATGAGTAATATGCCACCTTCTGTAGTTCCTCGACCGTACTGATCCCCTGCTTCACGAGCTCCGTGCCCAGCGTCCGCAGAGTGCGCATCCCCTGGTGCTTGATCGCGTAGTCTTCAATCTGATCCATCGTCGCGCCGTCGGAGATCATCTTGCGGATCGTGTGGTCGATCAGCACGATCTCGTGGATCGCGGTACGTCCGGCATAGCCCGTGTTGTTGCAGCGATTGCAGCCCTGCGGCCGCTTAATCAGCGGAACGTCCTCACCCAAAAGCTCCTTCTCCATCTCGTTCGGCACATCATCCTTCGCGCAGTACGGACAGACCTTGCGCATCAGACGCTGCGCCACCACGCCCACAAGGGAGTTCGCGATCATGTACGGCTCCATGCCCATGTCCACAAGACGAACGATGGAAGAGACCGCGCTGTTCGTATGCAGCGTGGAGAGCACCAGGTGGCCCGTGATAGCCGCACGAATCGATATGCTCGCCGTCTCCGCGTCACGCGTCTCACCGACCATGATAACGTCCGGGTCCTGACGCAGCAGGGCTCGCAGCCCGATCTCAAACGTCAGTCCCGCCTGGTTGTTCACCTGCATCTGGTTGATCTTCGCGACGTTCTTCTCGACTGGATCCTCGATCGTCGAGATGTTTACCTGTCGGTGCGATAGATCCTCAAGGATCATATAGAGCGTCGTCGATTTACCGGAACCGGTCGGTCCGGTGATATAGATGATCCCGTTCGGGGAACGCAGCATGCGCGAGAATTTCTCAAAGTCGCTGTCCGTCATGCCGTAAGTGCGGTTGTGATCAATCGTGGCGTTGCTCGCCAACAGACGCAGAACCGCCTTCTCACCGAACACCGTCGGGATGACCGACACACGGATGTTGATCATCTGTCCGTTCACGCGCATCTTGCAGTGGCCATCCTGCGGGATACGCCGCTCCGCGATGTCCATGCCGGAGATGATCTTGATACGCGCGATCAGAGAGCTGTGCAGTCCCTTCTGCAGCGTTACATAGTCCACGATCGTACCGTCGATCCTCATGCGCACGAGCGTCTTGTCCTCAAAGGGCTCAATGTGGATATCACTCGTGTTCGTCGTGTAGGCACGCTGAACCAGGCTATTTAAGAGTTTGATGATCGGCACCTCGCCGTCGCCCTCTTCAAGCTCCAGCTCCTCCATCTCGTCGTCCTGGAACACTTCATTCGCGGTGCTCGCCGCCCGGTGCGCGGAAACCTCGGAATAATAGTAGGAGATCGCCTTCTCCAGAGGCGCCTTCTCCGCCAGCTGGATATCCAGATCCATGCCCGTGATCTGGCGGATATCCTCCATCGCGTAGAAATTCAACGGGTCGTTCGTCGCCACGACCATGTGATTGTCCTGCACGGAGAGCGCCAGAATGTCGTACTTCTCGGCGAGCTGCTGCGGGATCTTCGACACCGCCGAAACATCGATCTGCAGATTCGTGAGATCCACCCGCTCCAGCTGCAGACGGCTCGCGAGCGCCTCCAGCATCTGCTGCTCCGAGATATATCCCTGCTCGATCAGCACCGTGCCGAGACGTTTGCCGCTGTCACGGTGCTCCTTCTGATAAGCCAGCGCCTGCTCAAGCTGTTCGTCGGTGACGTAGCCGTACTCCTTGAGTACTTCACCGATTCGTATATTTTTGATCTGGCTCATGCGTCCTTACCTCCCATTTCGTCCCTGTATCTATATCCTGTCTTCCCCACCGTCTCAACCGGCGGACGCCAAAGCTTCCAAGCCCTGTCCGACGGTCACGGCGCTTCTGTCTGCTGCGCCTCCGCCTGCTGTGTCGCCGCGAGCAAGCTGTTCACCGCATCCAGCACCTGATTCACCTGATCCGTAGTGTCCGTTCCGCTCTGCGCCGCCACCTGTGCGTACAGACTCTTGTCGCACATGTATATCTCCAGATCCAGTATAAGCTGTCGATGGCCTTCCTCGAGCTCTGTGCTCCCATCCGGCAGCACGCGCATGCGCGACTGCGTCTCCTGATAGGAGATGCCTGTCACCCGAATCGACGGATAACTGTTCACCAGCGTGTCGATCAGGCTCTGGTAGTTCGCCTCCTCGCCCTCGACCGACAGCTGAACCACACAGGTGTAGATCTGATCCTGCACGTCCACGCGGACCGGATGTTCGTCGTCTTCATAGGCTGCCGCTGCCGCCTCATACGCATCCCTCTGGTTCTGCATCCCCTCCTCGATCGCGTCCGTCACCGGAGCTTTTTCGGTCTCCTCCTCTGCGGCAGCCGCAGCAGCAGCTTCCGCAGCAGCCCGTAATTCCTCGGCTCTCGCCAGCTCGGAACGACCATAGGGTTCCGCCACTGTGAACGCAAGCGGCTGAATACTCAGTCCTACACTTTCCAGTCCGTGAGCTAGCACGATGTTCGTGAGCTCACGGTCCACCTCCTGGCTCGTCATACGGTCATAGTACTGAGCGGTCTCATCCGCCGCCGCCTGCTGCAGATCCGCGTAATTTTTCTGATATCCGGGCAGCATCGAAATCTTCATCTGCATCTCCTGCTGCTCCAGCTCAGCGTCTGAGATCTCCAGATCCAGATCGTCCATCCGCCTCATCGTCGGCATGATGAGGTAGTTGACAAAGACCACCAGAATCAGCACGATCGCCAGTATGGAAAGCAGTAATTTATCCTTGCTCGTCAGTTTCATCTGCATGTCTCGTCACCTACCTTCCCGCGTGCTCTGACAGATAGCAGCTCATGTTGATCGTATACAGCAAGGTCTGTTCGTCATAGGAATACCCGGAATACTGAATGTCATCAAAGATTCCGGAGGCCTCCAGCTGATCGATAAACTGATTGATCAGCGTCACGTTCTCCGCCTTGGCGTCCACGCTCAGGTTTCCGCTCTCCGCAGTGTAGGATTTGATCTCCAACTCCACCGCCTGCGCCTGGGCGTACGCCTGCAGCGCCTGCACCACACTGCTGTTCATATACGGGTAGGACAGTATACAACCCTCCACCCAGCGGATCTGACTGATCTTCCCGGACATCTCCGAGATTTGCCGCTGCACCTCGTCCGCCTGCGCACATGCCGCGACGTTGTCCGGCGCGTTGATGTAATCCTGTATCTCCTGCAGCTCCGACTTTTTCAGATGCTCCTGATAGAACAGGACACCGGTGACCGCGCCGCAGCCCAACAAAAGAACGACCGGTGGAATCACGTAGCGCTTCCAGACCTTCGGTCCACTCTCCGTGCTCACCTTGACCTTCTTGCGCGCCGGAATCACCAGATTGATGTCCTGCTTCACGCGGATCATGTTCCCGAGCTCCGCAATGTATCTGGCGTATTCCCGCTCCATGCCTTTCGGCATGCGGATGTGTTTCTCCGGCTGCAGCAGCTCACAGCTCCCCGGAGTCCCGGCTTCCGCCAGCGCCTGCCGATAGATCTCGAACTCATCCCCTTGCACACCTGCCAGGTAGACCGTCTCAATCTGCTCATGAATCTGCTGAGTGATCGCGAACTGCTGGATGTTGTTCACCAGCCGCGCCAGCTCTGTGCCGAACTGCGGCGTGCCAGCCTCACAGAACACACGGCGCTGCGTAGCGTACACTGAGGCGCCGTTCACCCAGAGCACGCTGTTGATGCTCGTGCCGTCGATCATATGCACCACGCAGACCTTGTCGCGCACCTGTTTTAACGTGCCAAGCAGCTTGTTGCGGCAGGTCCTCGCGACATTTATGGAAGTCACCTTGATCCCGAGTTCCTTGAACAGATTCAGATAACCTTGGATAAAGCTGCGATCCGTCATGACCGCGTGCACCGAGACAGTGCTCTTATCCGTCGATTCCTTCATATAGTCGAGGATCGGATCCTTCTGATCCGACACATCCCCGAACTCCATCGGCAAAAGCTCCCGGATCTTCTTATCGTTCGCCTTCGGCAGCGTCAGCGTCTTCAGCACGAGCTGCGAGCTGTTGATCACCAGCGCGACGTCCTTCTTCGGAAGCTTATTCTGCGTCCAGAATTCCTTGAGCTGTTCTGAAAGATCCACCTCGTTCGTGATGATGCCGTTGATCAGGCTGCCCTCCGGAATCTCGACGGAGCAGACCCGCTTGACCCGTACCTTCTTTCCGCCGCTTCCTACCACCGCGTTAATGGTGCTGTTTGATAAATAAACTGAAGTTGTCATACGTAATCCCGACCCCTTACTCTTCTATATTGTAACTGTCTCACAGTCGTTCTCTCTCAATCAATAGCCTGCTCCGATCGCGTCGTACGAGCCGTAGATCGGTCCGATAACAGAGACTATGATGACGCCGACAATCAGAGCCATAATGACGATCATCAACGGCTCAAGCAGCGACACGAGCTTGTTGATCGCCATCTCAGACTCGTATTCCAGATTCTCCGCGCTGGAATCCAGCATGGCATCCAGACTACCGGTCTCCTCGCCGATCATGATCGTCGAGGAAAACTTTTTCACGAAACCGTGAATGCTGCCCACCGCAGCCGAAAGATTTTCACCGGCACGCACCCCGGCGATCGCCTGGTCGAACTGCTCGTCTATGTAGAGATTTCCAACGGTCTTGCGCCCGGTCTGCAACGCCGTGACGATCGGAAGCCCTGAGGAATACAGCGAACTGAGCGTCCGCGCAAAGCGCGCCGTGTAGATCGTCATCAAAAGCTTGCCGACCACCGGCATGTAAACGAGCAGTTTATCCCGAAGCAGGCGCACCTTGTAGATGCGGAAGATCATGATGATGACCATCACAATGACAAAGAAACCGATACCGATCTGCAGCCAGTTGTGGATCAGCTGACCGCTCAGCCACATCAGAAATTCCGTCGTGGGCGGCAAAGATTCCATCTGTGAGAAGAGGTCCTCAAACTGTGGAAGCACAAAAGTAAAGATGATGAGGACGACCGCTACGATCAGCACAAGCAAAATACAGGGATAGGTCATTGCACCCGTTACCGTAGACTTCAGCTTGGCCTGTTTCTCATAATGAGTCGCCATGCGGAACGCCGTCTGATCCATCTTGCCGCTCGCCTCCGCGGAGCGGAACATGTGGATCATGAGCTCCGGGAACGCGTCGCCCTGCTGCTCCATCGCGTCGGATAACGCGACACCCTGACGGATCAGCTTCTGCAGGTCCATGTAGATGACCCTTTGATTTTGCTTGATATTCTCTTCCTCGGAAATGATTCCGAGCGCTCGCACCAGCGAGACGCCCGCCTCAAGAAGCGTGGCAAGCTCCCGGCAGAAATCTGCCAGATCCTTCGTCTTGATCTTCTTTCTGACCTGTCCATCCCGCTTCTCCTTCTGGCTCATCAGGAACAGACCCTCTTGCCGCAGACGCTGGTATAAGTCTTTTTCATCCGCCGCTTCACGCTCGCCCTTTACCCTCTTACCAGCCTCATCCTGCGCGGTATATTGATATTTCGGCATGCTATCCCACCTCGCTTCTGTCTTTCCGTCTTCGATCCATTGTCCAAGTTTGTTCTCTTTGTTCCTTATGGATTCCTCAGATTTTCACCCTGATCCGCTCAGAAATGATACAATCCCAGGTACCACTCCAGCAACGGTTCTCCCCAGAAGAGCGCTGCCGCCATTCCTGCGCAAAGAAACGGTCCGAACGCGAAATGCTCCTTCCGGCCCTTCTTGCGCGCCGCCAGCAGGAAGATTCCGTACAGCCCGCCCGCCACGATGGCGAGAAACGTCGCCACGAGGCACTGCTTCCAGCCGAGAAACAGTCCCGCGGCCGCCATCAGCTTGATATCGCCGCCGCCAAACGCCCCCGGGATCGCCAGGGTGATCAGCAACATTGGCACGCTCACGCAGGCAAAACCGATCAGCCGATCCCTCCAACCCGGCACCAGACCGCAGGCCCAGGCCACGATCGCGATGATGAGGATCCCGATCACCAGACCGTTCGGAATCTCCATCGTATCCGCGTCGATAAACGCCACCACGGTCAGCACAGCGAGAAATACAAAGGCTGCGATCGCCTCCGCCTCCCGGCCGAAGCGGTATATGCACAGAAGCGCAAACACTCCGCCGAGCGCCTCCACCGCCGGATAGCGCGGCGAAATGCGCGCCCCGCAGTCCCGACACTTTCCGCGCAGGTAAAACCAGTTGAATACCGGCACCATGTCGTACCAGCGCAGCGTCGCGTCGCACGACGGACAGTGACTCCTGCCCGTCACAAACGAGATCTTTCGCGGCAGGCGGTAGATCACCACATTGAGAAAAGAGAAGATCCCAGCGCCTGCCATGAAGATCAGCAGATAGAAAATAAATTGTATTATGTAGATCATCGTCAAACTCCGTCACTCGAAATTTTCCAGCTTCGAACCGTCCATAGTAAACAGGCTGTTCGCGCGTATCACCTGCCACTGCCGATCTCCGTTCTTATCCAGATAAAAGTAGACCAGATACGCTCCCTCGAGATACAGCATGCGGGTGGGCTCGAGATGCTCCTCGTCACTCCTCAGGACGACCAGACTGCCTTCGCAATCGGTAACCTCGCGCACTTCCTCCTCCGCGGCTTTCTTCAGGCCGCTCGGGGTATTGTCATCATAAATATCCTGACCCTTTCCGTAATACTCGATGCTGACCAGACGGAGCGCTGTCCAGACGTTCTTTGCCTGCCGCAGCGCCAGATGCGCCTCCGAACGCCAGACAAAATACAGGCCGGTAAGAGAAATCGCCCCAATCATTAGGAGCAACGTCAGAATGACTGTCGCGAGCCTCCATCCGTTCACCATGCGAATTTCCCGTTTTTTCATCTTTCCCCTCTCCCGTACTCCGCCGACGTCCTCCGCCTCAATTCGACGGGCATACGCCCCCACGTTAAATTAAAAAAGCATATCATATGTAAGTATACCGTAAAACGCCGCATTACTCAAGAAATTTTTGTTAGATTTTCACGATAGCCAGTCTGCCGTTTCGCCTCCCTACCCCGCACGTCCCTGTTTTCCTGTGATACAATCCCTTTTACCGGCGCATGACGGCGACGGAAATCGGGCGTCTGCCCATATTTTACAGAAGAGAAGGAGGTATTACGATGTCAGCAAACAAAGACAAGAAAACCGGGAAATGGATCTGCCAGTTCTACTACAAGGACAGCGCCGGGAAACGGCGCAAAAAATTCCGGCGCGGGTTCACCACGAAACGTGACGCGCTCCGGTGGGAACGCGAATTCCTGCTGGTCTCGCGCCGCGATCCGATGATGCTCTTTTCATCTTTTACAGAGATCTACCTGGAAGATATGTCGCACCGGCTGCGCGCCTCCACTGTGCGCGGCAAACGCTATGTGATCCGTGAAAAGATCCTGCCTTTTTTCGGCAACATCCCGATCAGCCGAATCCGCCCCTGCGACGTGCGCAGCTGGGAGGCGTCGCTGTTGCAGGGCGACCAGGCCAGCGGCCGGCGTTATTCGCCCACCTATCTGAAGACGATCTACAATCAGCTAAACGCCATCTTCAATTATGCGGTAAAGTATTACGAACTGCGCGAAAATCCCTGCCGCAAAGCGGGAAGCATCGGCTCCGGACAGGCAGGGGAGATGCAGTTCTGGACGCTGGCGGAATACCGACGATTCATCTCCGCTCTGCCGCCGGATATGCCCACCACACTCGGCTTTCAGACACTCTACTACACCGGGATGCGCCTGGGCGAACTGCTGGCGCTCACCCGCGCCGACCTAGACGTCGCCGGGCAGACGATCCGCATCAACAAATCCTGCCAGCGCTCCCGCAAAGGCGACGTCGTCACCCCGCCGAAAACCGCCAGAGGCAACCGCACAGTCAGCATTCCCCCGTTTCTCACAGAGCTTCTGAGCCGTTACGCAGACACGCTCCCGCCCGGCGACGACGCCCTGCTCTTTCCCTTCCACAAATATGCGCTGGCGAAAATACTGGAACAGACTTGCGCGCAGCTTCATCTAAAACGTATCCGCCTCCACGACCTGCGCCATTCCCACGCCTCGCTTCTGATCGAACTGGGCTTTACCCCTTTGCTGATCGCCGAACGCCTCGGCCACGAAAAGGTAGAGACGACCATGAATGTGTACAGCCACCTCTATCCCGGGAAGCAACAGGAAGTCGCCGAGCGGCTGGAAACGCTGGGAGTGCCGGAAAATTAGATGCAAAATGGAAGCGGGCGAACAAAAATCAAGAAACAGATTCATGCCGCAGAATTCTCCCCGCAGCGCAATCTTTAGATGCAAAATGGAAGCAGGCGGCGCAGGGGTTTCCACTCCTGCGCCCTCTTCCTCTGAATACAGAGAATTCTGGTTGAGTTGATCGTAGTGCTGGTTATCTTGGCGATTCTGGCGGCAATCATGGTACCGGCGCTGACCAGCTGGATTGACAGGGCGAAGACAAAGCAGGTTTTGGTTGATGCAAGAAGCGTTTATCTTGCTGCACAGACCTTGGCTTCGGAAGAGTATGCGAAGACTAGCCCGCAGAGCGCTAATATAACTAAGAGCAAAATTGCGGATTTAGCGGGTATCAGTCCCTCTACTCATGTTATTTCGCCGACATTTGATAGTAAATTTAAAGTTACAAGCATAGGATATACTGACGGAAAGTATAGTGCTAAATGGACTAGTACTGATAATAAATGGCATATATATGAAGGAACGACTGCCTCTGGTACTGAAATCCAGTAGTCATTACATGTATAAACAAATAATTATGGAACGGGAGCCGCCGATTGTGGCGGCTCCGTTTTTGTCATATGAAACACATGGACAGGGACGAATATGAAGAGCCTTTTACAAAATCACAGAAAGATGCTGGTTTCGCTTTTGGTTTCCAGCCTCATTCTTTTTGCGTTTACAGGAAATCTTTTCAAGGCGGCATCTCATACAGCCGCCTTATTCTCAGTAGGCGAATCCCAGGACACCATACAAAATGACAGAAAACTGGACGGTCAGCCGCTCCACAACTATGTGGAGGAGCATCCGGATGTGGATCTCTATGCACGGACGCTGGAGAACCTTCTCTGGTGTGCTCTTTTTCTGTTGCTTCCGCTGTGGTTTTTTGTATACCTGCTCATATGTTTCGGCGTCCGACTGCCTGGGAAAGGCTCTGCCAGACAACAGCTGTTTCTGCTGGTACTGCGGTATATTCTTGCATTGTCTGCTCTTGGAGCTCTTTTGATGTACCATACTATTTGGTGGAATGATGTGGTTCAGAACTATCTCTACCAGATCGATATGTCCTACCATTACCTGCGCTGGGTGTCCGCGTGGGCGGTCTTTGCCTGTATCTTGCTGGACTGGAAAAAGGCATGGGCAGCTTTCTCTCATATGCGTTCGGGAACGAAAAAAGATATCCTTCTTCTGTCAGTGCCGTATGTCTGCATGGCAGTTGTGGAACTCCTGTGCGCCAGCAAGCTGACTCTGCTGATGCCGTCCAAGTGTATCCTGAATTATGTCTGCTGGCTGCTGATGGTGCTGTTCCTGTATTTTCTTTTCCAGAGGAGGGTAAAGCCTGCCGCGTTGCTCACGCTAGCAGTAGCATACTTTGTCGGCATTGCAAACCACGTGGTCTTTCAGCTGCGCGGCAGCTATGTCACGTTCGGAGATCTGTCGGCGCTCGGGACCGCCCTCGAGGTGGCTGGGAATTATACGTACAAGCCGGACCGATATTTCTGGATTGCTCTCGGCATTTTCCTTGTCGCTGTTGCAGTCATTCTTCTTGTTCGTATTCCAAGGTCGGCTAGAACGACTGAATTACCTAACTTAGCCGCGAAGTGGTGCCGCACGTTATCATTTCTGGGTGCCGTACTCATAGCGGCAGCCACGGTTTTTGGTTATTTCAGCGGTCTGCTGTACCGAGGAGTCAACGGGGTAAGCTGGAATTACAGTGACAACATCGCGCATGTAGGCTATGTGCCGTTCTTCCTCAGCAACATGCATGAGCAGAGTCACGTGGAGTGCGAAGGCTATTCCGTGAATGCCGTGCGAGACGCGCTGGATGGTGCACCGGAAGCTTCGGATAGTGACAGGGCCGTGGAAAAGTCCGGTACAGCTGTACCTGCGCAGGAGCCGAACATTATCATCATACAGAATGAAGCATTTTCTGACCTTTCCCTTGTGTATGACATAGAGACGGACAGGGATTATCTGCCATTTATCCACTCACTCGGAGAAAATACGGTCAAAGGGTTCCTGAACCTCTCTGTGATGGTGGGGCCGACGGCGAACACGGAGTTTGAAGTGCTCACGCGGAGCTCGCTCGCGTTCCTGCCATATGGGTGTATCCCTTATTCGCAGTACGTCAAGCACAGCATCCCGTCGCTTGTGGAAACGCTGAAAGGCCAGGAGACCCCTTACCGCACGACGGCCTACCACAGCTATTATTCCTCCGGCTACAACCGTGTCGACGCCTACCACCACCTGGGCTTTGATGAGAGTGTGTTCGAGGATAGTTTCCCGGCAGGGTTTTCCCCCGATGAGATCTTCCGCGGCTACCTCACGGACGAGGCGAACTTTGGCCGGGTGATCGAGCTGTATGAGGAGAGCAGAGAACAGTATCCGGACAACCCGTTCTTCTGTTTCAACGTGACGATCCAGAACCACGGCGGGTATCTGGGGGACTGTGAATTCGACGAACCGGTCAAGGTTACAAATTTTGACGCGCCGGAGGAACTGGAGACCTATCTGTCCCTGATCCGAATGTCAGATGAGGCGTTTGAAAGGCTGACGGAATATTTTGCGGAGGTGGACGAGCCGACCATCCTGGTCATGTACGGCGACCATCAGCCGTCGTTCACGGACAAGGACGTGGAACTTCTGAGCGAATACCCAGCATGGAACGATGAGCAGATGCAGGACATCAGCCGCCATTACGTACCGTATGTGATCTGGGCGAACTTTGATATCGGGGAGGAAGACCGGATGGGGACGGACCGGACGCAGGCTGCGCTGGACACGCTTTCCGCGAACTATCTGGGTTCCACGGTGCTGCAGTGCGCCGGTCTGGAGCTGAGCAGCTACGACCGCTATCTGCTGGATCTGCAGGGATCCGTCCCTGCGCTGTCCGCACTGGGGTACTGGGCCGCGGACGGGACCTACTATGACTCCACACAGACCGGACCGTACGCCGGTCAGCTGGCGAAGCTGCAGAAGATCCAGTATAACCTGCTCATTGACGGCAAAGAGAAACTGTGGGAGAAGTTTGTGCCCGAATGACTGTATTGAATTCTATTCCTCCTCAATGGCAAAATGGAGCATATAGATTTCCAGTTTCTATATGCTCTAACACTGCTACTATATTTGATTTTGATTTATAGGATTGATTGCTCCAGTTACATAATCTCGGATTCGAGTTCTCTCAATTCGTCTAATGATAATGCGGGGAACATAAGACAATTTCGTCAAATGATAACTTTCCCATTTTAATCATTTTTTTGCTGTTTCCCTTGCGTTTTCTTGTACCGCTTCATAACGTTCGCTTCTTATAAACAACTTCATTATCTGTTCTTCATCAAACAAACTCATCATGGTTGTCACAAGCTCCTTTTCCCTTTGTGATACGTATTCTCTTAAAACATTCCTGTTCTTGCATATGCGAATCGTTACTGTAACTGCCTTTTATGTCATTCCATGTTGCATCTAAATAGGGAACTAGGAAAGCTACTACGCCAACATCAGGCGAAGACGATATCCCGTAAGGATACGTAGACTTATTTTAAACGCTCAGTACAATATGGTACAGAAACACAGAACAGGCGGAAGACCATAAAGTTTTCCGCCTGAAATAATTTCAAATGGTAATTATTGTGGATAAGGTTTAGGTTGAAGGGGTATAATCATCATACTCCCATTTAGTTGTTCCTGTCGTAGAATCTTCCGATAGTACAGCTTTCTTACTTCCCTCTATGTAAGTCAACGATATCACTTTTCCCTTTGCACTAACTTTAATTTCTCCGTCAATTTTTCCACCTGGCCAGTCATTAGATTCTTTAAGGAAATTTTCAACAGTTTCAGCAGTTGCCTCAGCCTTTGTAGGATCTCCGTAGTGTTCAGATGCTAACGTTTGTGCAGCAAGATACACGGTTCTGGCATTCGACGCGATTTGCCTCTCTTTTGCCTTATCAATCCACTGTGTCAGCGCCGGTACCATGATTGCCGCCAAAATCGCCAGAATCACGAGCACTACGATCAACTCAACCAGACTTATCAGGCATATATTTTGGCGATTCTACCTTATCTCTAAAAATTCAAATTATTATTTATTACAAAATGGCAAAGATATGATATACTCATAAAAAGAAGCTTGATAAAGAACAGTGAATTATCATGCAAGAAAGGAATTATATTATGAAAAGCAATATTTTTACAATAGAAGATATTGTAAAATTAGTCAAACCCATTGCAGAAAAATATCGTGTTCAAAAAATATATCTATTCGGTTCTTATGCCAGAGGGGATGCTAGCCAAGACAGTGACCTGGACTTTTTGGTTTATGGCGGGGAAGGTTTCAAGCTTACCATGATTTTTGCACTGGCGGAGGATTTGCGGTCAGTGCTGGACAAAAAGGTCGACGTGTTTGAAATTAATGAGATAAATACAGATAGTGAGTTCTATCAGGCAATTATGAAAGAAAGGTTGGTTGTGGCATGAAATATTCAGACCGGCAACGTGTTCAAAAAATATATGAAAATGCGACAAAACTAAATAGCTATATTTTAGAAAACAAAATTGAAAAAGAAGATTTGCTAAAAGAGTTTTCCCTGCAATGGCTTGTCACGACTCCTCTTTATAATATCGGTGAACATGTGTATAACTTATCCGATGATTATAAAAAGGCCCATAGCGAAATTCAATGGTCGATGATTGCCGGAGTCAGGCACCGCTTAGTTCATGATTACGACGGAACAAATTGGAATATCATTGCTGAGGTTGTCTTTGAGGAATTGCCGGTTTTAATAAGTCAATTAGAAAAAATACTTGATGCGGAATAATATACTCTCTGTGGTTTTTTGCTGAGCGATTGCTTAATCTTATGGTAAAATGGCATTGCCAAAAATCGTGCAATGAACGAAAAAAGAGTGCGGCTTTTTTAAAATGCTGGTACATTAGCATCAGAAGAACAAGATGATTCGGGTGAAAATATGCTATACGATAAGGACATTCGTGAACCGTTATTTGATTTCCTGGAAACACGGTATGACAAGGTGCGGGTGATTGAGGAAAAACAGATGGGTCGGTCACGAGCCGATCTTGTCATGGTACTGCCGGACGCTCTGGTCGGAATTGAGATCAAAAGCGATGCGGACACCTATGCGCGCTTGACCCGGCAGGTGAAAGATTACGATCAGTTTTTTGATGCAAATTATGTCGTAGTAGGGACGCGCCATGCGATGCACATCGAAGAGCATGTGCCGGAATGGTGGGGCATCATCACGGTAGAGGAAGAAGACGGAGCAGCCGACTTCTATGTGTTGCGCCGCGCGCGGGAAAATCCAAAAGTAAATTGGAAACGTAAGCTCAGCCTGTTGTGGAGAGCAGAGCTTGCCCGGATTCAGGCGAAAAATATGTTGCCGCGCTATTCTGGCAAGAGCAGAGCATTTGTAGCGCAGAAAATTCTTGAACATGTGCCGCTGGAGATTCTCCGGCCTCAGATCAGTGAAGAACTGTTTGAACGGGACTATTTGCAAAGCATGGCTAACCAGAATCAGTGATTCTGAAAGGTATATCGTTGCATCTAAAGAAGAGAAGCATAATTGTAATCTTAGCAAAGGAGTTTATCGCTATTTCTTTCAACCGATAAGTCACGTAGTCTGCTTCCGCTTTGTCTAAAAGAGCTTTATCCCGAATGTTTAACAGGTTTTTCAGAACGTCACAATCTTCATACAGATAGATATCCCGCATAAGCCTAACCTTCTTTTGCTTTATACTTTCTGTCAAGGTATCGCTTGATATCCTCCATAGTAAGTTCCCCACGTTTTTCTTTTTCAATATATTCTTTAAATTCTTTGGTTGGCTCTAAGCCATCTACTTTTATCATGCCTACCGCATAATCCCATGCCTGCACATTTGTCATTTGGTTACCTCCGAATGAACGCTTATGTTTGTTGTTATGTTTATATTATACAGAGCGATGCAGAGATTTTCAATTAGAATAGCGTAGAATTTAAGAATAATCTACTTTTATTAAATATTGATACATAGCAAACAACAGGCGGAGACCCGAACGGATCCCTTAAAATTATATAATTTTCTTATATCATAGAGTTTAATGATTACCTAACCAGCTTTACTTGGCTTATATTTAGATGGGTCTATCTGTTTTTATTATTATTTATATTGAATATTTTTGTACCACTCTATATAATGTAACTATAACAGTACATATCTGTGCTGTACTTTCGGTATGGGGCTGAGAGTCAGGCAAAAGCATGGAACAGGAGGTAGTGGATATGATGTCATTATTATTCGACGACGATTATATCCTGGACGCGTATGCGCGGGATATTCAAAAGCGAGCAGCAAAGGAAACCGCGGAGCGCATGCTCAAGGCAGGCGAATCCTATGAAAAGATTGCAGAATATGTTCCGACGCTTTCAACGGAAGAAATACAAGAGCTTGCAGCACAGACTGTTTAGCTGAATGCCGAAAGTGCAGATATCAGCATTTTTGATTCTCTGCTACAGTTTTCAGAACACAGACAAGAAATCCGATTTGATTTCGTCTATGCTGATCCAATGCGATCATTCATTCAGGGCACAAACTTCTCCCACAGTTTCTCTTTGCCGTCAATGAGCAGGTTATACTGGATCTTCTGCAGCTCCGCCAGCTGACCGGCGTACGGTCCGGTCTGTGTGGAGTCATAGTAGGTCCCGTCCGCGGTCCAGTACCCCAGTGCGGACAGCGCAGGGACGGATCCCTGCAGATCCAGCAGATAGCGGTCGTAGCTGCTCAGCTCCAGGCCGGCGCACTGTAGCACCGTGGAACCCAGGTAGTTTGCGGAAAGCGTGTCCAGCGCCGCCTGCGTCCGGTCCGTCCCCATCCGGTCTTCCTCCCCGATATCATAGTTCGCCCAGATCACATACGGCACGTAATGGCGGCTGATGTCCTGCATCTGCGCATCGTTCCATGCAGGGTATTTGCTCAGAAGTTCCACGTCCTTGTCCGTGAACGACGGCTGATGATCGCCGTACATGACAAGGATGGTCGGCTCGTCCAACTCCGCAAAATATTCCGTCAGTCTCTCAAACGCCTCATCCGACATGCGGATCAGGGACAGATAGGTCTCCAGTTCCTCCGGTGCGTCAAAGTTTGTAACCTTGACCGGTTCGTCGAATTCACAGTCCCCCAGATACCCGCCGTGGTTCTGGATCGTCACATTGAAACAGAAGAACGGGTTGTCCGGATACTGTTCTTTGCTCTCCTCATACAGCTCGATCACCCGGCCAAAGTTCGCCTCGTCCGTGAGGTAGCCGCGGAAGATCTCATCAGGGGAGAACCCTGCCGGGAAACTATCCTCGAACACGCTCTCATCAAAGCCCAGGTGGTGGTAGGCGTCGACACGGTTGTAGCCGGAGGAATAATAGCTGTGGTAGGCCGTCGTGCGGTAAGGGGTCTCCTGGCCTTTCAGCGCTTCCGCAAGCGACGGGATGCTGTGCTTGACGTACTGCGAATAAGGGATACACCCATATGGCAGGAACGCGAGCGAGCTCCGTGTGAGCACTTCAAACTCCGTGTTCGCCGTCGGCCCCACCATCACGGATAGATTCAGGAATCCTTTGACCGTATCCTCCCTGAGTGAGTGGATAAATGGCAGATAGTCCCTGTCCGTCTCTATGTCATATACCAGGGAAAGGTCAGAAAATGCTTCATTCTGTATGATGATAATGTTCGGCTCCTGTACAGGTACAGCTGTACCGGACTTTTCCACGGCCCTGTCACTATCAGAAGTTTCCGGTGCACCATCCAGCGCGTTCCGCACGGCATCCACGGAATAGTTTTCGCACTCTACGTGACTCTGCTCATGCATGTTGCTGAGGAAGAACGGCACATAGCCTACATGCGCGATGTTGTCACTGTAATTCCAGCTTACCCCGTTAACGCCCCGGTACAGCAGGCCGCTGAAATAACTCCCGATCGCGATTGCCGCTACGAGCAGGGCACCCAAAAATGATAATGCGCGCCTCTTTGTGGATGATCCAGAAGACTCAGCTGGTCCGGGAATACGGATAAGAAGAACAGCTGCAACAGCGACAAGGAAAATGCCGAAAGCAAGCCAGAAATACCGGTCCGGCTTGTATGTATAATTCCCAGCCACCTCAAGGGCGGTCCCGAGCGCCGATAAGTCTCCGAACGTGACATAACTGCCACGCAGCTGAAAGACCACGTGGTTTGCAATACCGATAAAATATGCCATCGCCAGCGCGAGCAACGCGGCAGGCTTTACCCTCCGCTGGAAAAGGAAATACAGGAACAACACCACCAGCAGCCAGCAGACATAGTTCAGGATGCACTTGGACGGCATCAGCAGAGCCAGCTTGCTGGCGCACAGGAGTTCTACAACTGCCATGCAGACATACGGCACTGTCAGAAGAAGGATACCTTTCTTCGTCCCCGAACGCATATGAGAGAAAGCCGCCCATGCCTTTTTCCAGTCCAACAGGATACAGACAGGAACAGCCCACACGGACACCCAGCGCAGGTAATGGTAGGACATATCGATCTGGTAGAGATAGTTCTGAACCAGATCATTCCACCAAATAGTATGGTACATCAAAAGAGTTCCAAGAGCAGACAATGCAAGAATATAGCGCAGTACAAGCAGAAACAGCTGCTGTCTGGCGAAGCCTTTCCTAGGCAGTCGGACACCGAAGCATATGAGCAGGTACACAAAAAACCACAGCGGAAGCAGCAGAAAAAGAGCGCACCAGAGAAGGTTCTCCAGTGTCTGTGCATAGAGATCCACATCCGGGTGCTCCTCCACATAGTTGTTGAGCGGCTGACCGTCCAGCTTTCTGTCATTTTGTATGGTATCCTGAGATTCGCCTGTTGAGAATAAGGCGGCTGTACGAGATGCCGCCTTGAAAAGATTTCCTGTAAACGCAAAAAGAATGAGGCAGGAAACCAAAAGCGAAACCAGCATTTTCCCGTGATTTTGTAAAAGGTTCTTCATATTCGTCCCTGCCCATGTATTTCATATGACAGAAACGGAGCCGCCACAATCGGCGGCTCCTGTTGTTTACATTGTTGATTTATATAGTGTAGTGACTATTGAACTTCTTTGCCATCGGCTGCAACTGTCCCTTCATATATATGCCACTTTTTATCTTCGGTCTTACCACCAGCCCATTCAGCATAATATGTCCCGTCAGTATAACCTATTTTTATAACCTTATATTTCGAATCAAGACCAGTAGTAGACGGACTAAACGTAATTTTACTACCGGTAGCACCGCCAACACCTGCTAAAGATGCAATTTTGCTCTTAGTTATATTAGCGCTCTGCGGGCTAGTCTTCGCATACTCTTCCGAAGCCAAGGTCTGTGCAGCAAGATAAACGCTTCTTGCATCAACCAAAACCTGCTTTGTCTTCGCCCTGTCAATCCAGCTGGTCAGCGCCGGTACCATGATTGCCGCCAGAATCGCCAAGATAACCAGCACTACGATCAACTCAACCAGAGTAAAACCTTTCTTATTTTCTTTAGCCTTTTTCGCTCTTTCGAATAAACTCATCTTTTTTCCTCCCATCATTCTGTTAGTTTATTTCGTGTTGCGTTGCCAAATCTTCTTTTACAGTATATAAGAAATGATCTGAAATTGCAAGTGTTTTTGTACATTTTTCCAATGTTTTGTGCAGATTTTTTTACGAAATCGTTTTTTTGACTGAACCTGCGTATTGTTTGATCAATGAAAACGGTGGACAGCCGTGCTGCACGCGGCGCAGAATCATTCGATCACGATGTTCTCCGGCGCAAGGTTGTAGCAGTCGAACGCACGCTGTATAGTAAAGGAATTATCATCTCCCGCAAGACCATTTTTAAGTTTGAGCTTCACGCTCAGGCAGCTGCTGTCGGCGGTGGAATTTTCTTTCTTTATCGGACTTACATGGAATTCATCGACCGTACAGTGCTGGTAAACACCGACGCCAAGCTGCCAGTGGGCAGGCGCAGATTCCCATTTTCTGTCTGTGCCCGTGGGCGTTGCGCTCTCCTGTTCGGCATAGTAGTCCAAGGCAAGATATTTCTTATCCGGGTCTTCTGCGGACGGCTTCAGATACATCCGCACGACGCTGTCGCTCTCTCCGTCTGCATACCACACCTCAGAATTGCCATCGACCGTCCTGATCAGAAGTGCGCAATTCTTCTTTTCTTCTTCATCGGCCCAGGTAAGTTCAGACAAGGCGTCCGCCGTGAATTGCTCAAATACGCAGTCATATTTTGCCGAACTGAGCGCACCGGATATGGTCTCCATCACGATCGACGACACACTTTGCTCCGTGGCGACCGCTCTTGCCACCGTATGGCTGTGCATGAACGTGCTCAGCACCAACGTCGCCGAGGCCACAAAGATCGCAGTCAAGGTAAACGTCACTATGAGCTCCACAAGCGTAAAGCCTTCGCAGTCTTTTCGTAATCTCTTCATGTTTCCCGCCTTTTCTGCTACTTATAGAAATGCAATTGATACTTAATAGCTGCTGTTTCCCCACCATCCGCATCTTTGATCGACACATCGTATTCCCTGGTACGCAAGAGCCCGTGAAGCCGAAACGCCTCCCCCTTATCACTGCCAGCGACGGAGCTGGGGGTAACCTCTCCGGCCTTGTTCGTCTCGTATACCCTAAGAATCGTCGTCCTCACAGGCATAGCCGCATAGGAGGCATAGAAACCGTCCGGGCCGCTGAGCATCTTACCTGTGGCCGTGCTCAACTGCTCGGCGCGACGCACCATATCGTTGGCCGTCTGCACCGCGCGCGCGAAACCCGCGATCCCAATCAGCAGGATCACGAACGCCACCAGCACAGAGATCAGAGAAGAACCGTTTGTATTTTTTAATAGTCTGCGCAGTCTCATCTCAGCCTTCACCTGCCTTTTCCTATTCCCGATCCTTGTTTCTGCCCAATGCCGTCCACGTCCATCTGTATGGATATATCGCAGCAGGATCGTCTGACAACTTTTCCAGTGCGGTCAACTGAAATTCCCGTTTCACATGATACTCAGCATCGTTCAGGGTGCTGATCACATCCACAAACAGACGTACTTCTTTGCTTCCAAGCTCTTCCTCCGACACGGGCGCTCCTGCAGCCCCCTCGCAGACCCAGTACATCTCGATTCTGATCTGGTGTGTCTCGGCAGTACCCCCTGCTTCGGTGTCCATCGTAAAATACTTTACAGCGCCCGCGTCTTCATTCTTTTCCTTACTCTCACTCTCGTCATAGGGCACCCAGCCCCCGACGATCTTGTCGCGCACATAACGCTTCAGGGAAGGGGAACTCTCTGTAATCGTTTTGTCATCTGTCAGATCCCGCACGAATACCTCGCTCAAAGACACTGCCTGCGCCTTTCCCAGCTCACGTCCAGCATCGGTACGGGCAGTATTCAGCGCGACCGAACCGGCAAGGACGATGGTCGTGGACAGCGCCAGAAAAACCACCATCACGCACAGCACGATCACCATCGCCGCGCCCCGGTTTTGCTCTGTCCTCTTCATCAATAGCCCTCCCCGTCAAACATTTCGGTATCTGCCGGGATCTCCGGGAAGCCCTCTGCCATCACGCCATCCGCCTGATCGGTGAACGCCTCCACCGCCTCAGTGACCACTTCCACCACCGGAAGCTGCGTCTGAGGCTCTGTGGGCGCCTGTGTCTGAGTTTCCGTCGGAGGCTGCGTCTGTCCTTCTGTCGGAAGCTGCGTCTGGGGCTCCGGAATCACCGATTCCGGAACTGTCTGCGAGTCCGAAGACTGTGTCTGAGGCTCCTCGTCAATGATCAGTTCATCTCCCAAACCTTCCAAAACGATCTCGCCGTTCTCGATGATCGGCACGTCAGAAACTTCCTGAAGCGGTTCCTCCGAAATGATCTCATCCGAACCGGTATCCGACGTCTCAAGCTCCAGGGTTCCGTCATCGCCGAGGACAAAGCTGTACGAATCGCTCGCCAGGCTGTCCAGATCAAAGGTATCCATAGAGGTCGCAGCATACGCATATGCCTCTGCCTCCGCCGTTGTACCCTTATACAGGAATTCTGCAAAGACCCTCGGCAGCAGCATATACTCTCCCAACGGGTGACCTTCCAGAACCTTTGTCAGATCTTCCTCTGCAACAGTTCCCTTCTTCACCTCATCCGACCAGTTGATCTGGTCGATGAGCTCCTTCATGTCAGGCCTCATATACGGCATCAGGACACGATCGTATGCTATCCTATCCCACGTGCTGGTGTCTGTCGACATCTCTTCGCCAGTCTTATAGAACCACCAATTTGTATGCTGCGCACAGTTTGTCTCAATGTCCAGACATTCTTTGCCTTCCACATTGGTGGACACGTTGTCCTCCTTGTAATAATCACCGTAATACTCGCTTTCCAACAGCGGCGATATCACAACGCTGTGCGTGCAGTAGGCTGCCGTGCGACCGCGCAGGAGCGAGTACTCTGGGTAGGCCGTTCCTGCTTCATCCTTTATCTCATCCTGAGTGATGTCCGGAAGGACCAGCCGGTATTCAATTCTGGTGATCTGAGCTTCTCCGTTCGGCAGCAAATCGCCATACTCGCGAACCTGAATGATCGGGAACTTACCGTCGGCATCATCCGACTCCTCATCTTCCCCAAAGCTGACTGCGTAAAAATCTTTGTCCGGATCCAGTTCCAATCCATTTTGGTTCAGCTCAATCTGGTACAGATTACGCAATTTTTCATCTGCCTTATCTTTTTCGCTCCACTCTGCTTCCCTATCAAGCTGCTCAAGGGAGATTCTCTTACACAGGTCATCCTTATATTCTTCACTTGCTCGCTCTTCCGCCGTGAAGTAATCAGGACTCAGCTCCAGATAATAGCCCTTTGTATCGCGCATCAGATTCACTGCAGCCGTAGGTTTCCCATCATCTGTCTCATCCGCCCCCAGCAGCCTGTAAAGCTCTATCTTGTAACCGGCGTCGTTGTACCCCGCTGTCCCCGGATACATCGTCTGATCCCAGGTCAGAGTCTCGTGCGTCAGGTTCTCAGTTAAAGCAACCGTTACCGGATCTTCCGATCCCTCCAAGTCCTCCGGATCCTCCGAGTCTTCCGAAGCCTCTGTTTCATATATCTCAATCCCAAATTCGCCGGTTTCCACATAAGGAGTCTCCGCCTTTGTCACCTTCGGCTCCTGCAGACTCACCCTCGGCAGACGGAACCAGTAATAATCCGACCAGTCGGACTTGAGCTCCGGATTCGTTTTGTCGATCGCCTGGAACCATACGCACAGGTACTTGCCCGCGCAGGACAACGGCAGGTTAAAGTTAAACGAATCGTCAAACAAGAGCGGCCATGAGCCCTGATACTGCATAAGCTCCTGATAATCCGCAAGCGTGGCATCCAGCGCGCCTTTCAGAAGATATTCATCGTTCGGCTCCTGGTTCGGATCGTTCGGATCCGGTCTCTGACTGTAAATTCCCGCGAACATGAAGACCGACGTATTCTTCGCAGAATTCGGCGTCAATGTAATGCCTTTCAGGAACTCCGCCTCGGAAAGGGGCAGATTCGGTTCATTTTTCTCCTTGTTTGTTCCCGTGGTGCTTTCCCAATCAGAAGACAACGCAGGTCTCTGCGGTTTCGGAAGCGCAGGTTCATCCGGCTCATTATCGTCATCGTCATCCCCATCCGGATTCTTGCTGCCGCTCTCGCTCTGATCCGGATCGTCCTCGGTCTGATCCTCGGTCTCCTCCTCTTCCGTCTCGGTCTCCGTCTCGGTCTCGTCCTCCACGACCTCTTCGGAGGACTTCTCATCCGCCGCTTTTACGCCTGCACCCGAGCCGGCAGCGCCATACGCCGCAGGCTGCGCAGTCTCAGAAGAATCCGGTTCTTCCCAATCCAGCACATTCACGTTCCCACTCGCAAGGAACGGACTGTAGTATACGCTGAATTTACCGCCTGTCTCAAGGACAACACTATAGCCCTTATTCACCTCGACCGTCACCGTAGGCGTCGTCTCCGCAGTCTCGGAATCCGTCTCGGTCTCGTTTCCTGCCCCTTCTGCCGACTCTGAATCCGGCGTTTCTTCACCGCCCGGCTGCGTTGCCGTCTCCGTCGTGCTTACATAGCCCTTCTCCGAATCGGTCAGCTCCTCCAGTGTCAATCCGCTCTCCACACAATAGGTAAATCTGGCGCCGTTCATTGCATCGTCGCCGCTCATCGCCAGCGGATATACCCGAGCATGCGCTTTCTGTCCCGCATACTCAGACGGAACCGGAAGGCTCACCGAAAGAGTGTTCGAATTCTGATCCGATATCAGTTGAGCCGACGCAATGACAATGTCCTTCAGCAGATAATTCTGCGCAGTATCCTTCGGCGCGATGTCCTCCAGCAACTCCGCGCGATACATCGCCGGTTTGCACAAAAGCGCGGCAGACACTGTATTACCGTCCCGTTTGACCGATTCTTCCTGTCCAGCCGAAAGGATGGCTCCTGCCAGGTCATATCCGGAAGGAAGTAATGCAGTAAAGCTCGACTTCTTAGACGGAGCATACCTCTGCTCCGCCCCCGTCTCTTCCACTTTCACCGGCATCGGCGCAGTCTCGCTTCCATCCGTCGCGATCACTGCGACAGGGTTCATTGCCGCACTCGCCTGCAGCGGATCCGACGGTTTCATCTGCACATCGGTAAAATTCAGGCGTATCTTCCCATTCATCATCGTGAAGAATGGCGTATTGCCTGTCCCGGTGGTCCCGGAAGTCTCAGGGGCCTTATGGTTCTCTAAAAATTCTTTTGTCAACGGACATGGCAGTTCGCTTACCGGAACATTAACCGTATAAGCACTGCTTTTCACGCCCGGCTGCGTATTCCCGGCTGCGTCTGTCTGTTGGCCTTCCTCCTCGGTCTCAGGCGTACCTTCCTCCGTGTTTCCTCCTGCCGTCCCGCCTGTCTGCGGATTCTCAATCGGACCTATGAACTCCGACGTTACCGTAAACTGCAGCGTACAACCCGCATAGTTCCCCGCATCGTTCAGATACAGTTTGTACTGAAGCGCACTGTCAGCTTCCCCGCCTTCCTCAGCTGCCGCAAGCCGAACCTCAAGTGTCGGCGAAGCCAGAGCAGGCAGGATCTCAATCGGATCGGAGATCCATGGAGTCGATGCCTTTCCGTTATAGGCGTAGTTGACGACGACCACTCTCGCCCACTTGTTATACCAATGGGAGGGAACGTCTATGCTACAATCCCGCACTTCGCCGTCAAACGGCACTGTGCGCATCGAAGTCATCGAACCATTTGTATCTCCATCTGCCTGCGTCTTATCGTTGTAAATAAGAATCCGAACCTCAGCTCTGTAGACGACGCCGTTTCCGTCTTCCTCTACAATATCGCTACCGGACCCATCCGGCTTTTTCTCACCGATGTTCCACCATTTGATATCCAGGCTGCCGCCGTTGTTCTCTACCACTCCGCCTTCCACATTGAGTGGATTTTTCACGTCGACCGCTTTCCCTTCCTGCAGATTCATGCATGCCTGCGCCAGCGTGAGCTCAAGACGATTGTAATTGCCTCGGTAGTCGTCTCTGAAGCCCTCGGCGTTCGGATCGAATGGTGTTTCATCCGATGTCTGCGCATTGATCGCTTTCAGATCACGCAGTTCAACTGGAGCATCCTTTCCGGGCATCTGATACGCGCCGTCGTTATAGTAAACTGCCGCGCCTGTACCTGCATTCTCAAGTACACGCGGACCGGTTCCATCCGCAGAGTAGTAGTAAACTTTGCTCTTATTTTCTTCATCATTTCCAAAAAGTTCAGATACTTTTTTATAATCCCCCTCAGCCATCATCGGAACCGTCGGATACTTCACATCCGCCACGCCGATGCTGTTCGCAATCGTAATCAGCTTCTCTTTCAGAGCGGCGCTGCCTGCGTCGAACGCCGCATTTCCGCCCGCGTCAGCGGTGATGTTCGCCACCAGTCCGGCAAACTCATTCTCTTTCATCGAGCGCGCATAGTTACGGCAGCGGTTGAGCTTCAGGGAAACACTGCCCGCCTGATTGCTGCAATACGCTGCGATCCCGGCGCCGCTCACAATGCTGCCGGCGTTCGCGCAATCTGTCAGGGTCACCGTACCGCCCGTACCCGGCTGCGTACCGCCAATCAGCGCAATGCCTGCACCGAGTGAACTCTCGATGATACCAAAATTCGTGCAGGAAGTCAGCCGGATGTTCTGCTTTTCGCCCATGCCGCTGAAGCCTCCGACGATACCAGCAGCGCTTGCGGGGACAGAGGACGTAATCTTTGCAGCTGAGTCGCCGTTATCGCCACCCGCCTTTGCCGTCGGCGAATCCTCGGATTTCACTCCGTTATCACAGCCTCCGATGCTGCCGTCAGCCGCAGACGTCCATTCGCCCACGATACCGCCTGCCCTGCCTGACGCAGTCACCGAACCGCAATTCGTACAAGTCTGTATGACAACTTTTGCAGGCTGCTGCTCATCGCTGCCCGCCGCTACACGTCCTACGATACCGCCTGCCGCCTCGCCGCCGTCTATTTTTGCATGATTTTCGAGTCCATACAGACGTCCGGAAGATGTGTGCTGGCCAATAACGCCGCCCACGGGACCCGCCTTGACCTCGGGGCTGCTTTCCGCCGCTTCTTTATTCTTCGACGTCACTGTCCAACCTTCACCGCTGAGAGCATCGAAAACTGCCGCTTTTCCTTCATTCACGCCCGCGATACCACCGGTCGCCCACGCACCGGCGGTTACGATCGTCACTTGAGAATCCGAAGCGGTTCCATCCTCCGATATCTCCGAAATCCTGGCGTTTCCGCTGTTACGTCCGGCGATACCGCCTACGTAGCTATGTCCGTCCGTCTTAATGCTCATTTCTTTTCCAACGCCAAGCACACAGTCCTCAATGGTGCCATCCCCGGTGTTGACGCCAGCGATGCCGCCGTAAGCGTACGCCGCTGCCTCTTGTATGCTGTCGCCGTGCCCGTCTATCGTGCCGCAGTAATTGATTCTTCGGATCGTCCCTTCGTTCCGGCCGGCGACGCCGCCCAGCGTGGCCGGATGATCCGTATCAGCCATATTAATGACAACCTTCACGGGCTCTGTGGATTCGAGATCGGCATAGTCACCGCCGATGATCGTACCCAGGTTGTTGCCCGCAATGCCGCCCGCGCAGGAGCCGGCTGCCGGAGTGATCTTCGGCATACCGTCCTCTCCCTGATAATCTTCCGCGCCCACGGCAATCTCGCCCTTTGCAAGGTTCTCGCCCGCGATACCGCCGATGTATACGGGTTCGCTGCCGGGCAGAACCGGCGCCGCGCCCTCCGCCTGGATAAGAGAAACGCTGCCCCTCGACGTACTGTTTATGATCCTGCCTGCATTCCTGCCCGCGATGCCGCCGGCATCGCCCGCAGCAGTTACCGCTCCTGTCTCGGAAACGCCCTCGATCGTGCCGTGATTGATCGCGGCAACGCCGCCCGCCTCAGAGCCGGAAGCGTTGACCATTCCTGTAAATGAAGCGGCTCCTGCCGTTCCGCTGATCCTGCCGTGGTTCTCCGCCGCCACGCCGCCTACGACGTCGCGCCCGTTGACTGTTTCGGCCGCACTGTCCTGAATCTCAGCCGCTTCCGCCTCTGTGCCATTTTCTCTGTAACCATTGATCCCGGCGATGCCGCCCACGTAATCGTGCGCCGTCGTGCCGATCGCCGATGCCGTACAGGCGTTGATCGTGCCCTCGTTGAGCTCTGCCAGACCGCCCAGATAAGTGGCGTTCTCCGCTGTCACATTTCCTGTAAAGCTGCAATTTTCAAGCGTCGTATTCTCTGTCACATAGCCGAGAATACCGCCGGAGAAGCTGTAGGTCCTGCCTGCGCCGTACTTTCTTCCCAGA
This sequence comes from uncultured Lachnospiraceae bacterium, assembly GCA_947626285.1. Classification (GTDB taxonomy): domain Bacteria; phylum Bacillota; class Clostridia; order Lachnospirales; family Lachnospiraceae; genus Choladousia. Next base: position 10,332 of record CANQRR010000001.1, on the reverse strand, counting down.
GGAAGCGTCTCGTCCCCGTCTCCATTGATCAGCAGACCGCCGGTCGCCGTCACATTGGCTGCGCCTGTATAATCTCTGACCGTCAGCTTCGTCTGCGCCGCATTGTAACCCAGTACGCCGCCCGCAAACATTTGCGCCGTTATCTCGGTAACCGTCTCTCCTTCCGCTGCCTCCGGCCTTGTGATCTCCATGGCAGCTGTCGGATCATCAACTCCGGCCGTCTTATCGGCGATATCCTGTCCGAATATGATACGCGTGGGCACCTCGAACGCTCCTTCAGCAAAGCTGTTCGCCGCATCCAGCATCCGTTTCATGTCGCTGTTGTCCGACGCCTCTTCTCCCATATCCTCCGATGTCTCAAAGAACTTACCAAGCTGATCTTTTGTCACGATACGGTTATAACCAAAGAGTCCGCCTGCAAACGCGTTCGCCGTCACGCTTGCCGCGCCGCCGGCCTGCTTCACCGTGACCTCTGCTTCAGGAGCAATGATGTTTGCGCCCGCATAGCCGCCCACGTAGCCGTTGCCCTGCACAGAACCGGCCTGCCAGGTAAGTTCTTCCTCGCCAAACAGCACTGCCGCTGTGTTCAGGCCGACCACGCCGCCCGTGAAATTGTTGCCCGTCACTGCGACGTCGTCCGTCGTATAGCCGCTGATCGTGCCGCCTGTGCCATCCGTGCCGTCATTGTAGCCGACAATGCCGCCGACGTAATCGTGTCCGCCCACGGCGCCGGAAACCGCGCCTGAGCCATCCGTCGACGTAAGGCTGCCCTTGTTGCAGCCGGCGATGCCGCCAACGTAATCCGCCGTATTTCCGCCGAGCTCTTCAAACAGCCCGCTCTCTCTGACCGTGGATTTACAGTTGGCAATCGTCCCCGCGTTCACGCCCGCGATGCCGCCCACATAGGCAGCAGTATTTCCGTCGCTCCCCTGGCTTGTCGCCATCACAGCGCCCTTATTCTCCCAGCCGGTCAATACCGTGCTCGATGTAAATGCGACAATTTCCTTATGGGTCGCCGTACTCTCAGTCTTGCCCAGCGACAGATCCAGCATTCCGTTCGCGCCCACAATGCCGCCGACGAAGCGCCTTCCGATCACGGTCGCGCCATTGCTCTTTTTTTCTCCTTCACTATTCAGAGTACCCCCGGCGTTCATGCCGACGATACCGCCGACAAAGTTCTCTCCTAATACATAGGAATCTTTGTCTTCCTCCGTGCCCGTGGCGCAGTTTTCCACGGTCGCGCCAGTTGACAGATAACCGGCGATGCCGCCGACGTATGTTCCGTAAAGTCTTGCCTGCGCCGCATCTGCGGTCAGCGCAGCTGTATTTCCCTCAGCATCTGCCTGAGGAGCAGGATTGCTGACACTATCTGTGATCTGTGCGCTCTCAACGTACCCCACGATGCCGCCGATGTACTTCGGCATGATCCGACCCGTCGCAGGATCCGGCGAGAAAGTCGCCCCCATTGTTGGGATCTCACCATCCTCTGCGCTCCAGCCGCAGACAATACCGGTATTCTCCATGCCGGAAAGAACCGCTCCGCTCCCAAGGCTGCCGACGATACCGCCCACACTCTCGATACCGCTGACTTCCGCGCCGTTCTTCAGATCGGTAAGATTCGTGATCTCACTGCCAAGCGAACCCACGATGCCGCCGACATTCCTGCCGCCGGTCACATAACCGCTCACCGTCTCCACAGCCTCCAGCGTGCCTTTATTGACGCCAGAAAATGCACCGACGTTTGTCCCTGCGATCAACTGCGTATTACCTGCTTCATCTTTCTTTGTCACGATACCGCGCACATCCACGTCCGCAAGCTTAATATTCTGAATCGTGCCGCTGTTCTCACGAACCAGACCGACCTTGCCGTCACTGCCGACCGACCCGTCCTGCTTAACCTGTGGCTCCAGCGTCAGATAGTCGATGGTCTGCGGCGCTATCGCGCTGCCTTTATCTTCGCCTTCCTCTGTTTTCTCTCCGCTTTCTTCCTCTCCGCCGGATTCCGCCGCGGCAAAACAAAGCACGCTGCCGCTGTTCAGCTTCTCGATTCCCGGGAAAGCCGGATAGTGCGTCCGCTCTCCCTCTGCCGCATTCGTATACGCATAAGCCTTCTGATGATAGTAGAATTTGACAGTCGTTCGCTCTCCCTGCGCTGCGCTATCCACATCAGCTACACTTTCGCCAGCCTCCGAAGAGACGGGCGTCTCAGAACCGGTAAAGGACAGCAGTCCCGCCGGGCCGCCCCATGCAAAGCTCTGCGTGATGTTGTAGGTGTTTGACCCGCCTTCTTTCTGCTCGTGAAGACCGGCATTGTACAGATGCCGCGCGTTTGCGATCTCGTACGCATGGGTGCTCTCACCGGCCGCAAAGAACACATTCTCCGCCGTATCCGTTCCCTTTTCGGACCCTTCACTGCCCACGATCGACACGTTCGCACTTACCTTATAGTGACCGTCCGTATGCAGGCCGTAATGCGTCGCTCCATCATCATAGCTGAGACGGTACGCGCTGTATGTGGACAGGAGTTCGTCCGACAAACCTTCCTGCGCCAGCACCTCGCCTGCATAGCCGTCCATAACATCCAGAGAAAGCGCAATGCCATGTTCGTAGTCTTCATCGTCTACCAGATAAGCGTGGAACCAGATCTTGCCGTCCTCGCCGTCTCCCGGGTCAACTTCGGAAACTCCTTCCGTCGTCAGATACCGTTTCTCACCCTCATCTTCACTATTGTAAAGCGTCACCTTCGCCTGCACGCGCGGGGCCACGCTCCCCGTCTCTACCGGAACCCCGATGACATCGCTTCGGTCGAGCTCGATCACGGCTACCGTATGTTCCTCTGAGCTGTCGTTCTCTCTCTCTTTCAGCTCAATCCTATAGTCATTCGCGCTCTTCAGATACTGGTACTTCGGCTCCAGGAACCACTGAACGTCGAGAGACTCCGCGTTCACCATTTTGGCCGCTTTGATCTTCAGGTTCTTTACCTCTTCGGTCGGCGCACGGTCGGAAAGCTCCGTACTGTAATAGCCCACTCCGTTCTTCCTGAGGTAAGACTCGTCGCGCTGAATGATGTCCACCGCGCCCTCTTTCTCACCGTAGGAAAACGCCTGATTCTTATCGCTGTAAAATACGCCGGACACCACGCCGTCCAGTGCGTCGAACTCCACGCAGATCGAGGCGTCATATAAATCGACGTCCGTCATATAGTCGCTCAAAAGCTTGAAGAGGAGAACCGTCTCCTTTTTATCATCTCCGAGAAGTGTTTCATCAACTGTATTGCCAGCCTTTACCGCATCTTTGATCTTACCATATGTATCCTCGTCCTTCGACATCATCAAATAGGAGAGCGCACCGCTCTCACGCGCACCCGACGTATCGTCCCTCTCAAACAACGGCACGTGCAGCGGGTCATGGTTCAGTCCCTCCACATCCTCGCGGAGCTTATCCAGTTTACCGCTGGACTTATAGTATGTAATGGCAGACTGCGCCGCGCTGAAGATCGTCTTTGCGCTCTCGCTGTTTCGCTTATAGGTGGCGTAGGTCGTATAGCCAATGATACCTCCTGCCGAAACCGCAAGAAGAATGCCCATCAAGGCAAGCACGACGATGATCTCCACCAGCGTGAAGCCGCCCCGCTTTCTCCCTGCATCCTGTCTGTTTTTCATAATTTTTTTCATGTCCTGCACCTTCACTTCAGTTCCCCTTTTCCCCTGCTGCATGGTTAAATCCTCTCGCTCCTCTGAACGTTCCTTGTGATTATCTATATGGAGCTTTTCGATCTGTTTTTCTGTAAAAAAACCGCAAAAGGGTATAATGACCCAGTTTTTTCAAGAATATCACATTTCCATGAAAACTACAAGTGAAAAACTGGTGAAAAAAGCGTGAACGAAGCGCAAAAAAGGCCGCCAGAAAGGATATGGCAGCCTTTTTAGCCGGATGTGTCCACCGAGGTCGCTAGCCCTGCGGGCGAAGGTGACTGTATTTAGCAATTATTTAAAATGTATTTGTTCTGCATTTATACAATATTTTGATATTGCATTTTTAGATTTTGTATCATTCCAGCATCAAAGCGACATCTTTTTGGGGAATCTTCAGCTCCTTTGCAATCTCCTGCTGCGTCTTGCCCTGAGCGCGCAACGCCTGCACCTGTTTCAACAAATGAATCCCCTTTATAAATCCTGATCTCCAGAATAAATCCGTCACTTCACACATACGATCCCATCCTTTCTCCGTACACTTCAAAAACCGTACTCGCTCTGACAACGCTCCATAGCTCCTGTCCTCCGGATCCGCTGTCAGGATAAAGAGACCTGCGCATCCGTACTGTCAACCATCTTCATGTCGACATATCGGATATGCAGGCCATCCTTATATGTTTTCTCTTTTGTAGATATCCTTATAAATTCATAATAAAGCAGGACATCTCATTTGTCAAACGCGGCATTGTACTTGCAACAAAATGTTGCGGTACTGTACCGCTCATACGGTTAGCTCGGAAAAATTTACGGAAGAATATTCAACTTCCACCAAGCTCTTATATCCGAAATATTGCCCAGCACCCTATTACTACTTGATTTGTGAATTGCAATATAGTATTCCACTTCAGAGCCGTGGATTACCTTGACGATTGCCCCTTTACTATATTGCGTAGTATCCTTCCCCAAATCATCCCAGTCAACAGTCGCAGCAAGCTGAACCGGTGTGCTTATTTCAACAAATTCGTCATTATGACCCTTCGAAATATACATTTCAAATGAATCGCTCTCTTTTACATCCTTTTGTTTGTCATTGGTATCATAGTCATTGTCTGTTCCAATCGCGACGTACAAATGTCTCCCTATAATTTTCCCTCCTGCATCCTTAATATCGTCATAAAAGATTGGGGAATCGTCCTCATTCTTACGATTAGTTCTGTAGCCATTATTCGCCTCAACCGCCTTTTGGAACGCCTCCCAAGAAGTCGCCTTGAACTGTTGCCCGTCAATAAAAGTCTCGCCTTCTTTTCGCGGAAATACCTTGACCAGGCAAACTGCCTGTGCTGTCCGTCCGCCTTCCTGTCTTGCAGTCACCCGCAATTCGTATCTCTGATCACCAGTACTCTTCTTCCCAAGAAGTTTCCCGTCTTTCATTTCAAAATAATCCGAATTAACCTGATACTCATATGTCAGAGGGCCGACATCGTTCGGCTCCGTTTGTATCGCAATATCCGTCAGCGCTCCTTCTTCTACATCAATTTCTGACGGAATAATGATTTGTGAGAGATCTGCATATTTTACCTTATCCCAATCGCTCCAATCAGAATAAACGTAGCCCTTGTCCTTCTCCCTTTGACGATACACTTTCGCCCTAATTCTAAATTGACCGGCACTCAGCATTTTTATTTTAACATTAATACATTTTTCATCCAAATAACTCAGCTCAACTTTTGCTGTACTGGCCGGATCAATCTCCCACTCAACTGGTCCGTCTGTCGTATGCTTTGGTTCCAACACAGTATTACATGTTACTTCCTCTCCAATTGTTCTATCATTGTTGGTAAGATTCGGTTTACTTACTGTATGGATTGGATAGCCAATTGTAACTGTAAGATAATCTTCTACACCATCATCCGTTACATATTTAAGTATGAACGGTCCCGTACAACAATGGTTTTCATCATAATGCGTAGGATGCAATTTCACTTCGCCATTGTTAAAACTAGAGTCGCTTACATCACCACTGTAAAGGCTCCATTTCCCTTTTGGCAATCCAGCCATAAGCCTTTGAAACTCCTCGTCTTTATGCAATTCTACCGACGCAGCGTCATCTGCCCAAAAATGCATCTCATTCGGATTAAACAATCCACCACTCTTGGTCACCTCTACCTCGACTTCCTGCGTCTTAGTCTCGCCAGTTATTGTATCCGTAACTGTAACTTCAACCTTAGCCTTTCCAGGTTTTCCACCGTGAACAGTTCCATCTTCATCTACGGTCACCGTCCCCTTTTCCGTCTCTGTCCCTGGATCCACGGTTCTATATTGATATGTATAACTTCCGCTTCCACCGCTGGCTTTAGGCTCAAGTTTTCCCGTTCCCCCCTCTTGGACTGTCAATGGTGGCACTTCCAGGTTCAATTCAGGCTGTGGTGCTTCCGTCTGATCTTCTTTCACTTTTACATCAATAGTTTTTTCGTCTGTAACGGTCTTCGTCTCCCCATTCTCAGTATAAGTCACCGTTACGGTACAAGTCACCGTACTGCTGCCGCCAGCTGACTCTCCTTTCACGGTCGCTGTTGACCCATCTCCTACCGGCGTAATTGTGACACTCGGATCCGAAGACTCCCACTTGTAATGATATTCTACGTTTTCTTTGCCTTCCAATCCCTGCGGTGTCACTTTCGCTGTAAGTTCTCTACTCTCTCCTTGTCCTAAATCACTGATGCTGCCCGGTGTGATTTCGAGAGCAATACTCGGCTCCGGTTCCGGGTCAGTAACATTAACAGGAATCGAACCGGTGGGCGTCGAAGTTGCTCCATTCTCTTCTTTGACCGTGACCGTACATTGAATCTCTCCAGTTCCCTCTGACTGTGCCGCTACAGAAGCAGATGTTTTGCTTTCTGTACCTGTTACCACGCCATTCGGGAATACCCACGTCACATGTTCAATCTGATCATCTGGCACTCTCTCATTATTCTCATCATATACCGTTACTGTTAAGTCACACTCCTCACCAGTCTCCATATCCAACGGACCCGGAGCTATCTCAACTCGGTATGTATGTGTTGGCTCCGGCTTTGGCGCCTCAGTCGGGAGCTCCGATTCTCTCTTGCTCAAGTCTTCTTTTACGTCCACAGAGGCAGTCGAGAATGTCCCTGATTCCGCAAGCAGTGTATCGTCATGCTTCTCACAATGAATCAGATGCTTCGCCTCATCATACGTATAAAAAGCCTTTATATCACTCGGGCAATGCCCAAGATCCCCAGCTCCATTAATGTAGGCCTGCACGTCAAATGGGGATTTCCCGTCTTCCGTTCCGTCAACCTCATATGACATCCTGGCGGTAGCAATCTCCGACGCAAGTGCTTCTCTCTGCGCCTGGCATTCCTTCGCCTTGTTGTCGTCAATATAGCCTGTCACTGCAGGCACGGCAACCGCCGCTGTGATTGAGAGGATCACAAGCACGACAATCAGTTCAACCAATGTGAAACCGGCAATTCTTCCATTCATCCGTTTCTTTTCTTTTTTCATAACACTCTTCCTTTCCATAATGTCTGCTCCGATTTCCTTTAACATTATGCTTACAGTTTCTGCCAAACACTTTTTCAGACAACTGTTCATTCAATTTAATACCTTAATCTGTCATTGTGATATCGGAATGAATCCTTTTTCCAGAAGCTTATCTGCTGTCCAACCGGTAACATTTTCATTAACTATTTGCGTACTAACATAAAATATGCCTCCCATTTGCGTTACAGATCCAGCTGCAAAATATGGTTGACCAGATAACTCCTTGTAATCGTTAGTGTAAACTTCAACAAACTGATTCTTATTATTTCCCTGATTTAAGAAAGTTTCAAATGACATACCATCATATTTCTGGCCCTTTTCAAAAGTAGCAGTCGGTTTCAAAACATAATATTTATAGGACCCATTTTCCCAATAAGAAACTAAATAGGGCTGTGGCAAAGTTCCACTAGAAGTATCTTCATTATTAAGATGTTTCCTCAACACGCTCCACGCATTTGTTTCGATTGGATGTCCGTTTATATAAAATGTTCTTATTTCATCCGGATCTGAGATGACATTTATCGGAATAGACGTCTGTAATGTCTTTTGCCCATTACCGCTTTGAATCTGAACATTCAACGTCATTTCTTTAACATAAGTTGGCTTTACAATCCCATTATTATAGGATATATTGTCTCCCCAAACAGAATTTATTCTATAACCTTCCAAGCTTGCGTCTTCCGGAATAGGATGTATTATAATATCACCTTTATCCGGAACAAAAACAAGTGAATATGGCTTGTTCAGTATCAAATCTATATTATTTTTAATTTCCAAACTAATACCTGTAGGTTCGGGGGCTTCATTATTATCTCCATTATTTTCGGAAGTAACATTAACCTTGAAGTTGCAATTTGCAACCTGCTCTCCGGAAAAATAAGCTTTCACTTCAATCCACTGATCACTGCAAGCCTGAAATCCTGTAATTTCCAAAATACCATCCTGTTTCTTTGTTATATTGAATTTACTCGAATCATACCCGCCAAGTTCAAAATTGACCTGTGAGATATCCGCTCCTTCCGGTGTATATATGATTTCTGCCGTCGTTGTCTCGCCTGATTTCACATTAACATTCTGCGGCTCTACCACAATACTCTGCAAGTCAGTCACTGCCACATTAAACATACAACTGATGCCTTCCAGATCCTTCCCATTTTTCCTGGCCTGAACGGTTACTGTTGTCGATCCCTTTTTCTCTGCTTTTATATTACCATTTGTGTCTATGCTGACGCAGTCTCCATATCCCGAATAGACAAATGATATCCCTTCTCTATTGGCATCTGACGGATTGCAATTCACTTGAATTTGACGTACATCATTTACTTTCATTCCCATATTATTGACAGATATTCCTGTCAACTTGTTGGGATCTATTACATTAATTTTCCACTTAAGCGATTTCCACACGTCAGATCCACTCTGCCAAGTTTCGTATTCGCTGCGTGCAGCTACTTCAAGTTCCACATAGCCTTCCGAGAGAGCTGTCACTGTTGCCTTGGTTTTTTCGGGATTTAAAGAATAGCTGATTATTCCATCTTCTCCAGAACAATTCCAGACCCAATTTGCTGACACATCCGTTGTATTACCCGGATCAGAATTTGCCGGGAATTCCCAATTAGAATCCCCTATTTTCATAGTCAGGACGCCATTGGTATTCGTAGTCGAATAAAATCCTCTTATTGGATACACCACTCGGGCCTCTACACTCTCAGATTCTCCATTTAATGTATATGTATATTCACATTCCCCCGCGGCTTTTGCTGCTATCCAATGATTGTTCATTTGTCCGCTGCATACAATGTTACTACTGTTTGTGCTCCAAATTCCGCCTTCTGTCTCGACATACTCGGACATATTAATTCCGCCTTGATTTCCATTTATTAACAATGGATCAGGTACATTCTTAAGCAATTTTGTACTTTTTTCCTGCACTGTCACTGTAGCGCTTGCTGCTGCAGGAACTGAATCCCCGCCTTCAACCGCTGCGTACGACCTGCAGGTAATTGTCGCAGAACCCTCACTCAGAGCTTTTGCCTTGACCGTGATACTCGTGTTATTATTTTCTATCGTCTCCAAATTATCAGAAACCGTCCAACTATATGTATTGGTTGGTGTACAATCCTGTGTCTGTGTAATTGAAACCGTAAAAGTCTTCTCTCCATCTACTTCCATGCTTGTAGACTCAGGGGTAAGCGTAATCTCGAACTTCGGCTCTACCGGCGGATCTGCCTCCGGCTCCGGTGGGCTAGCGGTCTCCGGCGGGATAATGTTCTCGGGGGGGGTTGTCGCTGGCTCTGTCTCCGGCGCCTCCGTCTCATATGTAGCCTGAGCGGTCACCATGCTGTTGCTCTTCAGGATGACTGTAGTTTCTCCCTCATGGCCCTCATGGCTGCAGTAAACCGTATTGTTTGCTCCTTCTTTCACAAGATACGTTCCGCCCGAGGGGCACTTGATCTTAGCGCCATATGTATTGATTGCCTCCTGCATCCCGGCGCTGGAGTTCATCACATGCATTTCGCTTGCATACGCTGCGAGCATTTCGCGGTTTTTCGCGCATTCTTTCGCCTTATTGTCGTCCACATAGCCCAGATAGGTCGGCACAGCCACCGAAGCCAGCACCGCCATCATGACAAGTACCACAATGAGCTCCACCAGCGTGAAGCCGCCTCTCCTTTTTGTCCTGCAGACATCTATTTTTTTCACAGCGCATCCCTCCAAACGTTACGGGTAAATTTCCACAGAATTTCTCTACTATATTTTATACGACAATTCGTCTAAAGTCCATACATTTTTCAAATTTAATTTCGTTTTTTTGTTCTTCGGAGCAGGAATCTGTTCTCGCGAAAGAAAAGACACCATTACACGCCTGCGCAAGTAACGGTGTCGCCATTCATTTCTGTACCTTTGCAAAAAAATCAAAACTGTGTGTATCGTTCCGGATACATGGGCCGACTCGGAAGTTTGACAGTCTAATTACCTTTTCGTAACAGTTAGACACCCTTTAAACCCTTGTAAAGACTGGATTTTCAGTCTTATTTTTTTGTCAAATTTTATGAAATTTGTTGTAGCT